>CAYVUX010000427.1:0-951 GCA_964455075.1 uncultured Desulfobacteraceae bacterium
GGAAACTGAGCGCGAAGATGCCCCAGAATGAAACATCGTAGGTCTCGTCGTAAAAGGTATAGCCCAGGCGCTTCCAGTTGAAATGGGTTACCTTGATCTCCGGCAAAGCCTGGCCCGATATTGCACCTTGCCCGGTCTGGGACCGGCGTCCGCGCACCATTTGTTGAAAGCGTTTTTCGCTGTCGCCCTTACCCGTGCCTTCTTTGTTTTTCTTCAGCAGATCCCGCACCATTTTAACGCCGATATAGAGCAGAACCGCTGCAGCAAACAGCTTGAAGTGTCTGGGGTCCGGAAGATACTCCACCCGGATGACGGCGCCCATAAAAACGCCGGGCAGGGTTCCGGCCACCACGATCCAGGTCAGGGGCCACACCATGCGTCCTTCTTTGAAATACCGGTAGACCCCGCTGGGAATGGCCACGATGTTGAAAAGCTGGTTGGTGGCGCTCACCGATGGATGGGTATACCCCAGGAAGGTCATCTGGAAGGGGAGCAGCAAAAAGGCGCCGGAGACCCCGCCCATGGAGGTGAAGAAGGAGACCCCAAAGGCCACCACGGGAGGGATCCAGGGGGCTACCTCGATTCCGGCGGTTTCAAAAAGCATGGGATCCTCCGTAACAAAATTTCCTGAAGGGCGTTATATGGTTTGATTCCGTTTCCTGTCAAGCTCGCCTGGTTACAGGATCCAGCGTCTTTCAATATTCCGAAGACTGATCAAAAAGAGAGCCACACAAAAGGCCGAAAGGGCCGCAAAGTCCACTGAAAACGGCATTATGTGGTCACCGTGAAAGGAACCGTGCAGAATATCCACGCCGTACGTCAGGGGAAAACAATAGGACACAGGCTGCAGAAAAACGGGCAGCCTTTCAATGGGGAAAAAGAGCCCGCAGAGAAAGATCATGGGGAAGCGGAAGAAATTGGAAAAGGTCTGGGCCTCAAAGACCTCGCTCA
>CAYVUX010000427.1:961-3318 GCA_964455075.1 uncultured Desulfobacteraceae bacterium
ATGGCGATGAGCACAATAGCCGGAACCGCGGCATTCCAGGCGACTGCTGAAAGGTCGGTCAGAAAGGCGGCCATTAAGATAGGGACAAAGGCATTGATCACGCCAAAGAGGATGGCGCCCGAGGTCTTGGCCAGCATCAAGAGCTGCAGGGGTATGGGCGCCGGCAAAAGCCGGTCAAAGGATTTTCCTTTCTTTTCAAAGGTCACGGTGACGGCCAGCAAAGAGGTGGTTCCGAACAGGATGGAAAGGGCGACCACGCCCGGGACCAGGGTTATGATATTTTCAAGGCCCCCGGATTTGATAAAGAACATGCCGGTCCAGGCCAGGGGGAAAACTAGGCCCCAGCTTATGTTGGGCGGTTTGAGATAGTAGGCCCGCAGGTCCTTGACAAAGATGTTCCAAAAAGCGATCCAGTGCTTCATTCGCGGCCCCCCGTCTTTTCCTTGTCTCTTTTGAGGGCATCGGCCTCAATGCCTGTGATGTCCACGAACACATCTTCCAGCGACAGGTGCACGCGACGGGCCTCTTTTACCTCAATGCCCTGATCCTCCAGAAAGCGGACCAGGGGACCCACATGAACAGGTTCATCCGCCTCTACCCGAATCATTCCCGGAGACGTGTCCTTGAATGTCAATTCCGGGAATTGGGCGGTTAGTGCATCTTTCAATCCCCCTTCTGAGCGGTCCATGGTTAATTGAAGCACGTGTTTTCCCTGGACAGGTTGAATGAGATTTGAAACCGTATCGGTCCGAATGATCTTGCCCTCTACGATAAAGGCGATTCGGCCGCAGAGTCTTTCAGCCTCTTCGATGTAATGGGTGGTCAAAAAAACCGTGGTCCCGGAGTGGTGAAGATCCGCAATCAATTGCCGGATCTGCCTGGCGCTGGCCACGTCAATACCGGTGGTGGGTTCGTCTAAGAAGAGGATTTCAGGATGGTGGATGATCCCTGCAGCAATGGTGAGCTTTCGCTTCATGCCCTTGGAATAACCGGCAAACTTTCGGTTCCTGGCCTCATCCAGTCCGAATGTGGACAGCAGTTCCCGGGCCCGGTTCTCCCGCTGATGTTTCCGCATCCCATACAGCGCTGCACAAAAATAGAGATTTTCAAGACCGGTCAACTCCGGATAGAGATTGCTTTCGTCCGGAACCACCCCGATGAGGTGCTGGGCTGCGCCGGGCCGATTTGTGCAGTCGATCTCCCCGATTTGAATCTCGCCCGCATCCGGCCGGGCCAGACCGGTGAGCATATTGATGGTGGTGGTCTTGCCGGCCCCGTTGGGTCCCAAGAAACCGAAGAGCTCCCCCTTGCGGACCTGAAAATCCACCGCGGCCACGGCCTGCACTCCGTCAAAGCGTTTGGCCAGTCCGTGGACGTCTATGGCCAAATGATGGTCTTGGGTCATTGCTCCCCCTATCAATAGAAGGACATTTTCTCAATGATTATTTTTATTTAGGGGCGCTTGCACACAAGGATGATCCTTCGTATCCCCGTGGCACTTCTTGATCTGCTCGGGCGTACAGTTTTCAGGCTTATCCTTCAACTGAACCGGCTGCTCGCAACAATTCTGGCACATGGGCAGTGTCCTCCTTTCCAATTGATCTGTTTTGTTTTTTTCCTCAATCGTTCGATGGCAGGCCATCCTGAATTCAGGGGCCTGATCCGCGGTTTCCTTCAGGGCTTCTGCAATCTGATGGATCACATCCTTATTGACGCCGTAGTGGGTCCAGTATCCGCGCTTTTCTCCTTTGACCAGTCCGGCCTTCCGCAGTATCCGCAGGTGTTGCGATACGGTCGCCTTGGACAATGAAAGATGATCGGCCAGGGCCCCCACGCAAAGGTCGTGCGTCAACAGCAGGTCAATAATCCGAAACCGCGTCTCATCTGCCAGGGCCTTAAGTGTAAAAACAAAATCGTCCATTTCCTTGCTTATTTCGTTATTTTCTTAAATGAATTATAATATGATGAAATTGATTTGTCAATAAAAAACGTTTTGTGGAGATTATATAGCTGGGATGTCTACAGTCCGACGTTCTTATAATATGGATAACTCTGTTTCGACGAAATTGTCGGGCATCTGTCTTTTTCCGACTTTTAGACGAACCCACGACGGGACTGGACATCACGAGCGCACGGGGGCTCCGGAAATCGATCCGGGGGCTCAAAAAAAGCGAGAACTGTTGTTGTCAGAGACCGGAAAACCTGAAATACAAACCCCCAAATCCTTCAGTCCCGAGCAAATCCGGCCCGGTACATTCTGTATAAGCCTTTTTGCGGTAAGCCTTCGAAATTTCAGGAACAGCTGGATTGTCTGATCTTATAAATAGTGACGATTCCCTCCTGCAGGCCGCAGGGAA
>CAYVUX010000427.1:3328-3849 GCA_964455075.1 uncultured Desulfobacteraceae bacterium
TCGTCATGCGCCATCAACCTTGGGCTTGGCAGGTCGCCTATCGCTTTACGGGGAACGAGGAGGAGGCTTCGGACATCGTCCAGGAGGCTTTTCTACGCCTTCTGGACGCATCTGCCCGCTATCGGCCCACAGCAAAATTCCGGACCTATTTTTATCAGATCATCTCCCGCCTTTGTCTGGATCAAGCAAAAAAGAAGCAACCCTTGCTTCTCGAAACGGTCCCCGACACCCCGGACCCCTCTCCCGATATCACGGACATGATGATGCGGCGGGAAAACGCTGTCGCTGTTCGTGCCGCCCTTGACGCGCTGCCCCCTAATCAACGGTTGGCGATTGTGCTCCGTTATTATGAAAACCTGGGTTATAAGGAGATCGCCTCGGCTATGGAGACAACAACCAAAGCCGTCGAACGATTGCTAGCCCGGGGTCGGGAGCGTTTGGGGGAGCTTCTCGGCGGTCGAGAAAATTATTTTTGATTGTGCACGGGGGTTTTTGCGCCTTTGCTCGTTTAAACAATTAAG
>CAYVUX010000428.1:0-3844 GCA_964455075.1 uncultured Desulfobacteraceae bacterium
CGGACCGCACGAGGTCGTTGTAGATGAGGTTGAAGATCTCCTCGACCCGGGGCTCCAGGATCTCCCCGAGGATTTCCCTCGACAACGTCTTGGGATCTCTGCCTCCCACTCCCGGAACCTCGATTGTCTCTTCCTTTCCGATCAAGGAGATCAGGCCGCAGCCGTATTTGATCTTGATTTTCTCCGCCTCCATCCTCGGCGTCCTCAACCCCACGGAAATGTCGTAGGTAAGGTTGTCGCCTCCAAGGGCCAGCACCGAGGTGTGTTTGATGGATCCCCGGGAAAACACGGCCATGTCCGTCGTGCCCCCCCCGAAATCGATCAGGACCGCCCCCAGGGTTCTCTCTTCCTTGGACAAGACCGCCTCGCTCGAAGCGAGGGATTCGAGCACAATGTCATAGACATCCAGTCCCGCCCTGTTCGCGCACTTGACGATGTTTTGCGCACTCGTGACGGCCCCGGTCACAATGTGCACCTTGGCGGCCAGCCGGACCCCGGACATGCCCAGGGGGTCCATAATGCCGTCCTGGTCGTCCACGATGAACTCCTGGACCAGGGTATGAATCACCTCCCGGTCCATAGGGATTGCAACGGCGCTCGCCGCTTCAATGACCCGCTCAATATCTTTTCTGGTCACCTCCCGGTCTTTAAGGGCAATCACGCCGGGACTGTTGAAGCCTTTCACATGTCCGCCTGCGATCCCTGCATACACTGCGCTGATATCGCAGTCGGCCATGGTCTCGGCTTCCTCGACCGCCTCCTTGATGGAGTTCACGGTGTCCTCGATGTTGATGACGACCCCCTTGCGAATGCCTTCCGACGGATGGCTTCCCATGCCGATGATCTCGATCCCGTCCGGTCGGACTTCCCCCACGACGGCACAGATCTTGGTGGTTCCGATATCCAGGCCGACAACGATTTCTCCGGACATTGCTCCTTTACCTCCGGTCTTGTGATTCCGTTTTTTTAAACGCGTGGTCTCTCCAGTCCGAAGCCTATCCTTTTCTAAAAGACACCACCGCCCCGTCCGGATAAGTCAAATCGATTCCCTTTACCTCCCGCAGCCGGTCCGTGGCCACAAGGTGCTCTGTAACGGCTTCCAGACCTTCGAGCTGCATCTTCGCGCCCTCGCTGGTCAATGCAATTTGCGCCTTCATATGCCGGAAATACAACGACAATCGCCCTTCTGTTCCCACATGGATCTCAGAGAGCTCTTTTAGGCTCCACCGCCCCTCCTCGCTTTCCAGTTCGCGCAAAACCGCGGCCACCTCACCGAGCCTGGCCTTTTCCTCACCGCGTCCGGGCCGGACACCCGTGATGACGGGGTAATTTGCGTTATCGGAACCGTCCACCGTCTTAAAAAGCTCTCCTTCCCTGTTCATATAGTAGAGGCTGTCCTCAAGCACGATGGCAGCGGGCTTCTCCCTCTCGGCCCGAATGACCAGCGTGTCGGGAAACCGCCTTTCCAGATCCACCGATCTGACCCAGGGATGTTCCTCCATCTTCCGCTTCAAATCGCGCAGCGTGAGCTGCATCAAAGTCGAATCGGAATTCAGTCCCGCCCGCCGGATAAGCTCCCGGCCCATTTCCTTGTCCACCCCGCGCACATCCACCTGCTCCAGCCGGAAATACGAGGACGTGATGACCATCTGGTAGAAGCCAAGGAAGAGCAGGCTGACTCCCGCCACGAACCCCAGGCAGACGCCCCCTTTGAACAGGAGCTTGGTGCCGGTGCAGGCCATCCCGAGAGCCAGTTTGCCGCTCTCGATGCCCCTTCGAAGCGGGGCTCCGGTGCGGGCGGGCCCTTTTTTCCGTCTCTTTCGAACCGGCCTTCGATACAAGCCTCTTCTTCCTCCCACGCGGGATCGGCTGCCTGTCCGATCCCGGCTTTTCTGGTATCTCCGGCCCGAAGCCATGATGCCGCGGGCGGATCCGGGGAACCCCCGGTTTTCGTGTTCAGGACCGTGTGGTTCCTCCGGAGCCCTCTCCTTTTCGAAGACCTTCAAGCAATTCCGCGCCGGTCTTGTCAATGTCTCCCGCTCCCAGTGTGATCACCAGATCCCCGGCCTCGACCAGCGACAGGAGCTCAGAAACCGCCTTGGAGAGATCCGCGCAATAATGCACATTCTTGTGCCCGTGCTGCCTGATACCCTGAGCCAGCCGGTCACCCGTCACCCCATCGAGGGCCTTTTCGCCGGCTGAGTAAACCTCGCTTACCAGGAGAATGTCGGCCGCGTTGAAACACACCACAAAACGATCGAAAAGGTCTTTTGTTCTTGTATACCGATGCGGCTGAAAAACCACGACCATACGCCGCTCCGGCCAGCATGCCCTGGCCGTATCCAAGGTGGCCTGGATCTCCGTGGGGTGATGCCCGTAGTCGTCCACCACAAGGACGTCCCCCTCTTCTCCCTTGACCTGAAAACGCCTTTCCAGTCCTCCCAGGTTGTCCAACCCCTCCTTGATGACATTGAGATCCAGCCCCAGCTCGAGGCCCACCGCCGTTGCCGCGAGGGCATTGAGGACGTTGTGCCGCCCGGGGAGCCCCACCCGGATCCGGCCCAAAGATCGATCGGTCTCGAACTCGCCCATACGAACGCGGTCTGCTCCGCGGCGTTCCGCACCACCCGCGACTCGGCCCAAGGCGTGGGAACCCTCTCGCACCACCACTTCAAAGCTCACCCCCATGATATCGTTATTCAGATCCCGGGCCCTCAAGTCGGCCTGGGGATTCAGCCCATAGGTCACGTAACGCTTATTCAGCATGGGGATGATCCCTTGAATCTCCTCGTCGTCCAGACACAGTACCGCCGCCCCGTAGAAGGGGATCTTGTTGATGAATCGAACAAACGTCTCCCGGATGCGATCCATCTCCCCGTAATGGTCCATGTGCTCGCGGTCGATGTTGGTTACCACCGCGATCGTGGGCGACAATGCCAGGAAAGAACCGTCGCTCTCGTCGGCTTCGGCCACGAGAAAATCGCCCTGGCCCAACTTCGCGTTCGAGCCTCCCCAGATGTCCAGCCTCCCCCCGATCACCACCGTGGGATCCAGATGTCCGCATGTAAGAATGGAGGCGAGCATGGACGTTGTCGTGGTCTTCCCGTGGGCGCCGGCAATGGCCACGCCGTACCGGAGTCTCATGAGCTCGGCGAGCATTTCCGCACGGGGGATCACCGGGATGTAGCGCTCTGCGGCTTCCACGAGCTCGGGGTTGTCACGGGCTATCGCCGAAGAATAGACGACCACGTCGGCCCCGGCCACGTGTTCTTTCCTGTGCCCTTTCCACACGCGCCCGCCCAGGGACACAAGCCGCCTTGTCACGGGGGAGTCCTTGAGGTCGGACCCGCTCACCTGGTATCCCAGATTGATCAGCAGCTCCGCGATTCCGCTCATGCCGATGCCGCCGATCCCCACGAAATGGATATGTCGTGTCTTGCCGAAAGGCTTCATGGCCGTTTCCTGCGCCTCTCTCCTCTCAAGGCCTTTAGAAAGGGACACATCAAATGCCTCCCGCCATCTCCAGGAGTTTTCCTGCAATCACAGCGGCCGCGTCCGGACGCGCCAACTGCTTCGCCCGTTTTCCCATTTCCCGTATTTCCGAGGGATTCTTCATATACCTCGCCAGCGTATCGGCCAAGCGTTCTCCGGTCAGGTCTTTCTGGAGGGCCATCTCCGCGGCCCCTCCCTGCTCCAGGTACCGGGCATTGATTTCCTGGTGCCTGTTTGTGGCATGGGGATAGGGAATCAAAATGCTCGGTTTCCCGGCTGCCGCCAGTTCGAAGATGGTCGTGGCTCCGGGACGGCTCACCACCAGATCCGCCCGCGCATAGGCCCCCGCCAT
>CAYVUX010000429.1:0-3817 GCA_964455075.1 uncultured Desulfobacteraceae bacterium
GGCCCTCAGGCAGATAATCCAGCCACCGGCTGTTCATGAAATCGTTGTGGTACACGGCTTTGTGGGTTTCATATGCCTCTGCACGCAGTCCCCTAATGGGCATGGAAAGTTCGGGGTCCACGGAACACGGCATGCCGCCCGACTCAAGAAAGAGCACTTCATTCTCTTTCCCGTCATCGGTTAGCAGCGCGACGTACCCGGAAACGGCGCCGGTCAGCGCACAGCATCGGTCAAAGATGGTACGTGCGGATTCGGCAAACGTCCGTTTTTCCAGGATTGCACGCGCCGCCTTGATGACGGCATTCAACTTCGCTTCGGCAGATGATGTTTTGCTCATCTTCTATTGCCTCGCGGGATGAAGCGGTGCGAATCACCGCCTCCGAGCAATTTGCAGCAGAATGCGCACTACGCGTGAATCTCTATTTCCGCGCTTCCGAGCGTTGAATCACGGGATAAGTTCTTCAAGCCCTTTTATGGTCACTGTTTGGAAAGAAGTGGAGTCGTAATAGTAGTCAAACACAAGACCCCGACGCATGTATTTCATAACAAGCTGGATTATTTCCTCTTCTGTGAACATCAGATTAATGGATGCGTTTTCCCTGTAGAGCCCGCGTCCCGTGAAGTTGTTCCACTTCACCTTTTCAGCCTTTTTCTTCAATTGCGGATCATCTTTGATTTCCGGATCACCCGCAATCGCATGATAGACAGGAATTTCTTCATACTCAACGAAGAGGATCCTCTCCTTGCTCCGTAAGTCGAACATGGATATGGAATATTTCAGTACCGAAAACCCATCCGCCGATGTTTTGATGTTGATGCTGTCCCACAGATACGGGCCCTTATCCATGTAATGCATGACAAAAAGCACATCCGCGGACCCCTTCAAACGTTCGACGATCTCACAAATCGTGCTTTCTGAAGAGCGTTTCGGCCATAACTTCTCCGCTTCACGGATGTCTGTGACGGAGTATCCCTTCCCCGACAGCGTTGTTGCCACATTTTCAAATATCTCCCTTGTTACGTCTTTGTAGTATCTGACATATTTGAAGCGGCTCTCCGGTCGGTAATCGGGGTAATCCGGAATGCTTTCCCTTATCCTCTTTTGGTCCCCAATATACACATCTCTCGGCGTGGCATCGGAACCATATTCCATGGGAATGGGAACACGCTCCGAATAGTCCGTTTCCAGGGTTGCCGGCATGATAAAGCCGCGGTTATCCTCAATGTTTCCCATCCGGTTAATAAGGACTCCTACACGGGTGTACCGGGCCTTGTTGTAATCCAGGGCTACATAGACCATCGGTTCGTACGGTTCGGTCGCGCAGCCCGACAGCAACACCAACATCAGGCCCAGCAGGAGCGATCTACGAAGACCTGAATTTCTATCATCTTTCATAATAACCACCCTCTTTCCGGTTACCCGCACACCAATACAACACGTCCCGCGGCTCTGCAGTCAGACCACTGTTGCTTTTCTATGCTGTAAGAGCTTATGTTTCCGCACCGAGTATTTAGCGATTGAAACCGGCCGCTCAACCGGATTCTCTTTTGCCTGCGTTGCCATACAGCCTTGGGGAAGTTCGATCCCGCATTGCTCCTTCAGCACCTTCCGGATGGGTATTGGCCGGCTGTTGGTCATTCCTGTTTTTCCTGCGTCACCCGGTCCAACACATCCCAGATGCGCTCCACCCACCCCAGATGCTCGGATTTCATCAGGCAGGACCGGAGACAGGCGACCTGTTCCCGGTCCCATTCGATGTCCCAGGCGTTCTCGAGCACTGTCTTCGGAAAGGCGGCGACGGCCAGGTGGAGGCTGCGCGCCGCCGCCGCTTTAAAGACGGTCTTTGTGCGATCCGAAATCTCGCCTGCTTTCCCGCCGCAGGGAGCCCAAATCATGATATCCAGTTCAGGGGGAAATGCCGTGAAAAACCGGGTGTCGCCCCGGATTTTCTTGAACAGGGAGAGGGCGGCTTTCCGTCCATTCTCCAGGCCCCGGGCGAAATTCCCTCCGCGTACCAGCGGAAACATCCGCATGGTCGCCCACAGGGCCACCGCAGAGGCTCCGGCGCGGGAGCATTCCAGAGTGATTTCACCGAGATGCAGGTCTCTGGAACTGAAATAGGTGTATGGCGAATCGTGTTTGTAGAATTTTCCCACAGACGGGTCCTTGAACAGCACACAGCCGCAGCCGTAGGGTTGGAGACCGTGCTTGTGGGGATCAATCACAATGGAGTCCGCTTCGCCGATGCGGCCGAAGGCGCGTCTTGTTTCTTCATCCAGGTTCCCGGCAAGGACGAAATAACCGCCGTAGGCGGCATCGGCGTGCAGGCGGAAATGGTATTTCTCCTTCAGGGAAAGGATGTCGGGAAGCGGATCCACGGATCCCGCGGCGGTGGTCCCCATAGTGGCTACCACCATGCCGACTTCTTCCCGTTTCAGTACGTCCTCGAGTGCATTCACGTCCATCCGGGCCCTGCTGTCGCAGGGAATGGATCGAAAGGGCAGCTGGAGGACCCCGGAAAGCCGGCTGTGGGTGTAATGCGCCTGCTCTGAAGCCGCAATCTTCTTGCCGGGATGAAGGCTCCCCGAAATCCACAATGCCTCCATGTTGGCAATGGTGCCGCCGCCGCACAGGTGTCCCAAATGGGTCTCCCATCCGAACATCTTTGCAATGTCGGCCACGGCCTCCTTCTCCATCGCGGAGCTTGCTCTTCCGCCGTCGAGGGCATGGTTGTTCGGGTTTATCCACATGGCGAGCATGTACGCGAGACGTGCAATGGAATGCGGCGGTTTGAGCATCTGCCCGGCATAGAGCGGGTGATGGTAGGGATAATTGTCGTGCATTCTTTCAGCCACTTCCATCATGACGGTTCGCATCCCGGGCATATCCACATGGATATCCCGGGCCGGCAAGTCCTTGAATCCCGCTTCCAAACGGTCCAGGGCTTCGCGCAGTATCCCTAGACTTTCTTTTTCCAGTGTCATAGGCCGTTTCCTTATGGGTTCAGCGAAGGATTGTGGGTTTCTCCTGTGAAATTGCGCCTGCCCGAAAATGCTTTTCAGGCACTTGTGCGTTGCCTATTCGGAGATGCGCAATTTCTTCCGGGACCAAGGCTTCCGGGGCCTTCTTCAGCACGGGAAGCCCGAGCGGAACGGGAATAACCCCCATCGCCTTTTGCCGGGAGGCTTGAATAAACAGGTCTCAAATATCAGCGCAATATCCCATCTCCCTATCCAGTACGGAGTCAGGATGTGCTGTTTAGCAATGAAATTTGATCATTCAGCGTCCAAAGATCATACAAATACCCGATACCGAAGATGCCGCCCGACAACAGGTATATCAGACCTGTAGGCCATTTTCTCATATAAAACCTGTGGATGCCGAATAATCCGAGAAACGTCAAGAGAGCCCATGCGACCGTGTAATTAAAAGGGCCGCTCCGGTACCTCAAATCCGCGTGACGGTCCATAGACGGGATGAGAAAAAGATCGATGATCCAGCCAATGAAAAAAAGCCCCAGCGTAAAAAACCAGATGGTTCCTGAGACGGGTTTTCCGTAATAAAACCGATGGGAGCCCGTAAAGCCGAAGATCCAAAGGATGTAGCCCACTGATTTCAGATGCGTATCGTTTGAATTATTCATGAGCGTTCCTTATATGAGTGTTATATCATAAATTTCAACTGCTTTGCATCACAGCCCGCCCCAAGGAGATTCTCGAGGCGGCGCCGACGTGCTTCACGCCATCTGGTGCATGCAATGGTTAGGGCTCACTCAAAAATAACTTCCCATTTTCCCATCTCAGCTTCGGGCCATCT
>CAYVUX010000430.1:0-3812 GCA_964455075.1 uncultured Desulfobacteraceae bacterium
GACCCAAATCTGAGCGTCAATTCTGTGAATTTATTTTTGAGTGAGCCCTTAGCCGTTGACGGATAAGAGACAGTGCCTCTCAGTTTGTTTGCAAGGTGCCGCGTCCCAAAGGCAAAACCGTCAGCAGTCAGGGCTTGACTCCTTTCCTGCTTTTCGGAAATCCTTTGTTATAACAGTATGTGGGAAGACCGTTTGCCACACCCGCAAAACAGCGATTGCAGGAAACGCAGGAAACCCTGTCCATCTTGTCTTCCTTGATCTTGTTTACCAAAAACGGCTCCCGGATGAACGGCCGCGACATGGATATGAAGTCCGCATGCTTGTTTTTCAGGGCTTCCTCCATGTGAGAAATCGACCGCATGCCTCCCACGAGGAAGAGCGGCGTATCCCCGCTCACCTGCCTCATCAACTTTGCGGCTTCGAGATTGTAGCCTTCCTCGAGATCGTATTTTCCTTCGAGTTTTCCGATCATGATCCGACCTATGGGTTTCTCCCACCAGCGAAGGCTTTTGAGCAGTTCGGCCGTGGGCACATGGCCGCGGATCATATTCATGTAGGAGTAGTTCGTCGTTCCGCTGCTCACCTCTATCCCGTCTATTCCCAGTTGCGCCAGCCATCCGGCATACCTCGCAGCCAGAGAGGGTGTAACGCCTTTCTTCGGCGTGTAGTCATTGGAGTTGATCTTCACCAGAACCGGAAATCCATCCGGCACTCTCTTCTTGATCTCCTCGAATACCTCCTTCAAAAATCGGAACCGGTTTTCATCGCTTCCACCCCATGCATCTCTTCGGATATTGAAAAAGGGAGACAAAAATTCGCTCACCAGGTACCCATGAGCTCCGTGAATTTGAACCGCATCCGCGCCGGCTTCCACAGCCCGGTGCGCGGCCGCCCCGAAGGCTTGGACCGTTTCCATGATGTCGTCTTCGGTCATTTCTTTGGGCTTTACAAAATTGACGGGATCCCGGCCCCGCCTGGAAGGAGCCAGAGGAGTCCGTCCGATCATATTCTTTGTGGTTTGCCTCCCGCAATGGGCCAGCTGAAAAGCGATCTTCCCTTCCGCCTGATGAGCCGCATCCACCAGCTTCTTCAGGCCCTTTATCATGGAGTCGTCATGGGCCCCGATCTGACGTCTGTACCCTCTCCCTGAGGGATGAACGCATGCCAGGCCGGTGATGGCCAACCCAACGCCTCCCTTGGCCAGTCTCTCGTACCGCTTGATGAGCTCGGGTCCGACCTCCCCGCTTTCTTCGGCCATGCATTCGTAGGTGGCCGAACAGACAAACCGGTTTGGAAGTTCGAGGCTTCCCACCCTTTTGGGGGTAAAGAGCGTTTGCATTTCGCTTTTCCCTTCCACCTCTCTCTGTGGCATTACAGCATAGTGTAATAGGTTGCATAGCTATTCTATGGACAGCCCCTCCCCTTTACCATTTCCCTGGAAAATGTGTCGACAAAAATCCCATATGTTGCTAGATTGTAAATAGTCCCCGCCCAAAGGACCGGGATTTGTCTTAGCCTCCTAAAAGGGGGCTATTCTGGTTTATTCATTGTGATTCCGGCAAAAAAGACTGTGTCGCAGTTCGTCATCCCGGCCAGGTCCCGTGAAACAGTGCGTGAGCCGGGTGATGCCTTTTTCCCGGATTCCGGATCTCTCTATGCTTCGCGTCGTTCGTCCGGGATGACGTTTCTTTTTCGAATTACGTCACAGTCTCAAATCTCGGATCGTAGTCGGAACAGGCGGCGGAATCCCGCAGGATTCTGAATCCCGGTTAAACCTTGATGCCCCAGTATCGAGTACGGTGCAGTGTGGAAACCGGGTCAAACCTTAACAGGTGACGATAAAGTCAACAATTAAGGTTTGGCCCCTCCTCTTATATACCCCTTCAAGGAGATTCCCATGACATCAAGGGGACGCCCTTAAGATTCTAAGATTCTCGTTCATTCGCGGATAGCCGTTGTTAGAATGAATCAAGCATTAGCTGTTGATGGTTTCAGCCTTTGGGATCTCGGACTCTATGAGGGAGTTGAAATCCCTATCACCCTCTCGCGGGAGTCAGCAGTTAAGGTTTGACCCCAGCGACCCCCAGCAACGTTTACGGAGTATCCATCATGCAAGAAATGACAAACCGGGTAAAAGAACTCGCGGCCTGCCTCGGTGCGGCCGCCGTGGGAATTGCAACCAAAGAGACCCTCGCGGGAGGGCCTCCTTCCGTGGACCTGGCCTATGTGCTTTCGGAGGCCGAGTCGGCAGTCAGCTTCCTGGTCCCACTGGATCAGCAGTACGTGGAACCGTATCTGAGCAAACAAGATCAACGGTCCTATGAACGCGACAACGTGCGAGCCAATACCCTGGTGAGCGGCATATCGTTTGAGATCGCCAGCTACCTCAGCCAGAAAGGATATCCCTCAGCGCCCCAAACGGCCAACCTGGTCTATCGAACCGATACGCCCAACGGTCCCCATGATGAAAAGCCGCCCATATCACATCGCTATCTCGCCGTGAGATCCGGCATCGGCCACTTCGGGCTGTCGGGAAACGTCATCACAAAAGACTTTGGCGCCGCCGTCATATTGGGATCGGTGGTGACGGCTGCGGAGCTGATTCCCACGGACCCCCTGCCACCGGAAGCGAATTATTGCGACGGGTGCCGCCTCTGTATGTCCTCGTGTGCATCCGGATATATGTCGCCGGATCAGATCACCACGGTCCGCGTGGGAGGATACGAATTCCGCTATTCCAAGCGCCGCCATCACAATCGATGCGATTACGTTTGCGGCGGGTTCACCGGCCTTCACCAATCCGGTAAATGGTCCACCTGGTCGCCCGGAAGATTCCCCATTCCGGAAAAGGACGAAGGATTTCTGCCTGCGATCAGGGAAGCCGCGGCGGCCTACAAAGGCAGACCGAAAACCAAGGGCGGTTTTTTTCATTTCTTGATGCCGGGGAACCGGATACACTTCACGTGCAACAATTGTTCGCTGGTGTGCCATCCGGACAAGGAAACCCGGAAACGCCGCTATAAGCTCCTAACCCAAAGCGGCGTGGTGATCCAAAACCTTGACGGGTCACTGGAAGCGGTTTCCCCTGAGCAGGGTATGAATCGACTAAAAAACATGCCGCCCGAGCGCCGGGCCCTATACGAAAAAATGTAGATTTTCCAGTCGCTTATCGATGGGTGGCTTTGTATGACAATATAAACACTTCTGGATCCCGGATCGGGGGTGACGGGCTTTGGAATCGCCACGTGTCCGCATAAACTAATCCCCTCCAAAGGACGGGGCTTTGTCTCAGCCCCCACAAGGGAGCAACTCTGACTTGTTCATCGTCATTCCGGACGACCGACGCGAAGCAAAAGGAGATCCGGGATCCAGGAAACCGGGATCATACCGTGTACTTCTGGATCCCGGCTCGCGCCCCGTTTCACGGGGCTTGGCCGGGATGACGAACCGCGACACCATGTCGCATCCCGGATCGGGGACAGGGCCGGTAGTCCAGCTCACTCCGTCATTCCGGCGGATCCGGGGTCGGGGCCTGTCCCGGATCGGATTCCAGGACAGACCCCGACCCGGGATCCAGGACAGGCCCCGCAATCCAGAAAACCCACTCCGTCATTCCGGCGAAGGCCGGAATCCAGAAAGAGATGGTTTGTGCATAGACAGCCTGCTGCATACATCTTGGCGAGCAAGAGAAAGAGCGGGCAAAAGATGGACCATTCCCCCTTAACCCTACAACGCAACTTAGACATTTACTCTCTTGCTCTTATTTTTCGTTTCCTGTGAGATAGGTAAGCGCGATAATTCCGAAGTTGAAT
>CAYVUX010000431.1:0-2876 GCA_964455075.1 uncultured Desulfobacteraceae bacterium
CGAAGATGGCCCGAAGCTGAGATGGGAAAATGGGAAGTTATTTTTGAGTGAGCCTTTAGTGAAGGTCAAAGCGCCCAAGAACAGGCAAAGCGGGGGGACCCGGCACCGGGTCCCCCCTTCCATCGCAAACCCGTTTCCACGGAGAGAAGAACCATGACCGGAATTATTGTAGCCGGTGCGGCCGGACGGATGGGCAGACGCATCGTGGACATGGTGAACCAGCACCCGGAAGCCACCGTGGCCGGCGCCTTTGAGCGCCCCGACCATCCGGACGCAGGGAAGGACGCGGGCCGGGTGGCGGGGATCGGAGAACTGGGGTTGCCCGTCGCCGCATCGCTCGAGGACGCGCTCGGAGCGGGAGAAGTGCTGATTGACTTCACCGTGCCCGAAGCCACCCTGGAAAACGCCAGGGCGGCATCGAAAAAGGGGCTGGCCGTGGTCATTGGAACCACCGCGATTGCCGGGAAGATGCTCGAGGAGTTGCAGGAGATCTCCCGAGGCATTCGGTGCGTCATGGCTCCCAACATGAGTGTAGGGGTCAATGTGCTTTTCAAGATCGCCGGAGAGATGGCCCGAATTCTGGGCGAGGATTTCGACATGGAAATCCTGGAGACCCACCACCGTTTCAAAAAGGACGCACCGAGCGGAACGGCCATGCGCCTCGGGCAGATCCTTGCCGGGGCCGTGGGCCGGGACTGGGACAAGGTGAGCGTATTTGCACGCAAGGGAATGATCGGGGAAAGAACCGACGAAGAGATCGGGATTCAAACCTGGCGGGCGGGAGACATTGCCGGGGAGCACACGGTGCTCTTCGGCGGGATCGGTGAAAGGCTGGAGCTGACGCACAGGGCCCACAGTCGGGACAATTTCGCCAAAGGGGCGGTTCGGGCCGCGCTCTGGGTGGTGGGCCGGCCGGCGGGGCTCTACGACATGCAGGATGTGCTTGGACTAAAATAGGGCTCACCCCGTTTGCATGTACGTATATCTTTGAAAGGGTAAAAATCAAAATCGGGGCATTCTAATTTTGGCTTGACAGACTTCCGATCCCCCTGTAGGAGCGGGCCTGCCCGCGAAAAAGCACCAGACGGGTGACTGAGTCGGCCTTCGGTTGCCAAGGAACCGGAATACCTGCTTGTAAAAGAGATCTTATCGTGAAGACCCTAGCCACCCTGGTAGCGGTTCTCGGTTCGTGGCTGACGCCGCTCCTACAGAAGCGCTTTCGATTCCTTGTAGGAGGGAGTAAAAACATTCATCCCCCCTGTTTAGGGCGATCCAAATTCTAAGGGCGAGGCGACTTCCGGAAGAACCGAAAATGAGTGTCATTCCGGACGACCGAAGCGAAGCAAGGGAGATCCGGAATGCAGGAAAACGGCATCCTGTCGTGGATTTCTGGATCCCGGCTCGCGCCCCGTTTCACGAGACTTGGCCGGGACGACGAACTGCCAAACAGAATCCTCCGCCGGAACGACGGTAACGAACATCAACGGTGAGCCAAAATGTTGGATAAAGCGGAAAGATTGAAGAAGCTTCCCCCGTATCTCTTCAAAGAGATCGACCGGAAAAAGGCCGAGGTGATGAAGCGCGGCGTGGACATTATTGATCTCGGGGTGGGGGACCCGGATTTGCCCACGCCCGGGCGCATCATCAACGCCCTCAAGACTGCGTCCGAAGACCCGTTGAATCATCGATATCCTTCGTATTCGGGCATGGGGGGGTTCAAAGAGGCCGTGGCCTGGTGGTACGCGAAGCGGTTTGGGGTCCAATTGAATCCGAAAAGCGAGGTGGTATCGCTGATCGGAAGCAAGGAGGGCCTCGCCCACCTGCCCCTGGCGTTCGTGAACCCGGGAGACGTGGTATTGGTCCCCACGCCCGCGTATCCGGTGTATCATATAGCGACCATGTTTGCCGGTGGGGAATCGTTTCCCATGCCTCTGCTGGATGAGCACGGGTTTTTGCCTGATCTGGATGCCGTTCCGCGGGATGTGGCTTCCAGGGCGAAGATGATGTTCATCAATTACCCGAACAACCCCACGTCCGCGGTCGCGGACATGGAGTTCTTCAACCGGGTCGTGGAATTTGCGAAGGAATTCGAGATCCTGGTGGTCCATGACGCCGCATATACGGAAATGGCGTACGACGGGTTTCGCCCGCCCAGCTTCCTGGAGGCCGAAGGAGCGCACGGGGTGGGCATTGAGTTTCACTCGCTCTCCAAGACGTACAACATGACGGGCTGGCGAATCGGTTTCGCGGTGGGGAATCCGGAGGCGGTGGTCGGCCTGGGCACGGTGAAGAGCAACATCGACTCGGGCGTGTTTCAGGCGGTTCAGATGGCCGGGATCGAAGCCCTCCGGGGGGATCAATCCTGTGTGGACGAGATGATTCGCATTTACACCGAAAGACGGGACCTCATGGTGGAGGGCCTCGTGGAGACAGGCTTTCGCGTGGACAGGCCCAGGGCCACCTTCTACCTGTGGGTGCGGGTGCCTGAGGGATACACCTCTGCTGATTTGACCGAGCGCCTTCTGGAAGAGGCGGGTCTGGTGGTGACTCCCGGAAACGGGTTCGGCGAACCGGGCGAGGGCTATTTCCGCATCGCCCTCACTCAGAAAAGGGAGCGGCTGGAAGAAGCCATCGAGAGGCTGCGGTCCATCAAACTGTGACGGATCGGGCCTGCGTTCAGACCCCGGCGGCCGTGACCGCTCCGAACTCTCAGCCATCACAGCCATGGAAAACCTTGCATATATCGGACTGGGATCCAACCAGGGAGACAAGCTCAGAAACTGCCGCGGGGCGGTCGATGCCATGCAGAGGATCCCGGGATGCCGCATAGCGAGCGTTTCCAGGTTTTACCGGACCGCGCCGGTAGGGGTGGAGAA
>CAYVUX010000431.1:2886-3811 GCA_964455075.1 uncultured Desulfobacteraceae bacterium
AACCAGGACTGGTATGTAAACGGCGTGGCGGCCCTTTCTGTACGGATTTCTCCCCGGGAGCTCCTGGAGGCCCTCCTGGATATTGAGAGGTGCATGGGTAGGGTGAGGACCGGGAAATGGGGTCCCCGGACCATCGACCTGGACATCCTGGCGTATGGAAACCGGGTGATTGAGGAACCCGACCTGGTGATTCCCCACCCGCTGATGCACCTGAGGCGTTTTGTATTGGTCCCCCTGGCGGACTTGTCCGCGGGCTGGACCCATCCGGTACTGGGCACAAATGCGGCGGAAATCCTTGAAGGCATTTCGGAGAAAGATCAGGGGGTCCTGCCGCTGGAGGATTGATCATGGGGATCGTTCGAATCCTGATCCTTTTCGGTGTGGGGTACCTGGTGTACCGGGTACTGAAGGGCCTGATGACCCTCGGTCCGGGAAGGGGGGTAAGAGAGGCGGATGAGGGCGCTCAGGTGGACGAGATGGTGCAGGACCCCCAGTGCAGAACCTACGTGCCCTTGAGAGATGCTTACAAGAAGACCATTGGAGGGCGCAAGGTTTACTTCTGCTCCAGGGAATGTGCCGAGCGGTATGATGTGGAAAAGCGGGACGAGGGCCCGCCCTGACGCCGAAAAGGCACGGAGGGTGGCCGATAGGATTCGCGGCTGACGCTGCTCCCACAGAAATCCGTTCGATTCGCCTATGGCTAGGGAATCGGCGGCGAGCGTTCCAACTTGTGGGCGCGGGTCTTCGTTCGGGGACAACCCTGCTCCCACAAGGAAACCGTCTGCTTGACCTGTAGGAGCAGGCTTGCCCGCGAACATCCTGGTCCGGGGGCAGCGTCTCTAGACGAAGGGATAATGAAAAAATTTACCGATTTAAGATCTCATTGAAATCCACGCCCTTTGGGCGTGGTGGAGTAGGACTGGCT
>CAYVUX010000432.1:0-3786 GCA_964455075.1 uncultured Desulfobacteraceae bacterium
ATGGCCCGAAGCTGAGATGGGAAAATGGGAAGTTATTTTTGAGTGAGCCCTAAGGCAACAGTCCTCGGACTGTCCTTCCCCTTTCTTCACGGCAAAGGATCCCGAAAAATGAGGATGCTGAAAGGCATCCCGGTTCAGCGGACTACCTTCCCTGCCTCTCCAGATGATTCAACCTGTCGCTGAGGTCCTGAATCACCTTTTGCTGCTCCTGGACCACTTTGGTCAAAACAGCCACCACATCCATGGAGCTCATGCCTTTACGGTCTTTGGATGCAACCAGGTCCGGGACATCCTCGGCAATGAATCCGAGGCACTCATCTTCCTTGTCGGTCTTGTAATTGAATCGGACTGGGTCAAGACCAAGGAGTGCGTCCAGGGCTTCGTCGGAGTTCAGACTGGATATGTTCTCCTTGTACTCCTTGCTGGAGCCGTCTTGCCATTTGGTACCGGTGCAGTAGGCCCCCCCTGATACCACAATTGGAGAGCCAGCGTTGCCCACACCGAACCCCACATTCCCATTGGCTGCCACGGTGAACGCATTCGTAGGCGCTCCGAGATGGATCTTGAAGATGCTTGCTTCAAAAGGACCGAAATTCTGGGCCCGCCTCTGGAGCTGAAGGACTTTTCCATCCAGGACAAAGTAAGCCCCCTTGAATCCCGTTCCGGTCTCGTCCAGCCAGAATCCGCAGTACTCATTTTGTGCCTGATACACGCGCTGAGTCAGCACACGCCCGTCATCCTCCACCTTGAACGTTTTGCTCCCGCCTCCATCCTTAACCACGAGTCGGTCTGCCGCCTGGGCGACAGTCAGCGGCCCCACAGAAAGAACAAAGGCAGCCGTGAAAAGAACAGCAAAAAATACACACCAAAAGCCCGATTTTCCAGAATTCGATCCCATTTGGAGCACTCCTGAACCCACTGAACTGCACCTCTTCTCCCTCAAAGACCTCATTTTCCGACCTCCTTCCCTTCGTTTCAGTTGCTTTTTCGCGGCGAAAATCTCTGCCTCATTTCCCCATCCCACCAGCCAGCCCCGACGGCTGGAGCATTTGCTCTTGCCCCCAAGGGAGATGCCCATCCTAATTTGAGCACATCTCCCCTGTTTATTTATCTGAAAATACCTCTACTTTCAACAATTAAGTGCAATACTGTTCACTTAATGAATTATTTATGGTATACTCCTTTTCAAACCACATTTTTGAGAAGGAGGCAATGCCATGCCAAGGAAGATTGCGGAACTGCCCGCTGGGGTGAGAATCACGGATTACATCAGCCTTGGGGTCATCAGCAAGACCTTTCCCGTCCAAAAGATCATGGGAGCGGTCCGGGATACGGGAAAAGCGAGCCAACGGCAACGGGACCTGCCCGCGCACGTTGTGTGCTATTATGTGATTGCCCTTGCGCTCTACATGCGCTCTTCGTATCGTGAGGTGCTTCGATGTCTTCTTGAGGGCATCCAATGGCTCAAGGGGCCGGAGACCATGGTGCGGGTGACCGGCAAATCGGGGATCAGCCAGGCTCGAAAGCGCTTGGGTTACGAACCGATGGAGCGGCTGCATGACGAGTTGGTCAAACCAATTGCTACGGAGAAGACGCACGGAGCATGGTACCGGCGTTGGCGGGTGGTGAGCATCGACGGTACCTCGCTGGATGTCCCGGACACGAAGGAGAACCAGGCCTACTTCGGCCGACCCGGTGCGGCTCGCGGTAGGGCGGCCTTTCCGCAGCTTCGGCTGGTGTCTCTGGTGGAAAACGGGACCCATGTGCTGTTTGGGAGCCAGATGGGGAGCTGCAGGACGGGAGAAAGCACGTTGGCCCGGAAGGGCATCGAATCCCTTGGGGCAGGGCTTCTCTGCCTTGCGGATCGGAACTTTTTCGGTTTTTCCCTGTGGAAGAAAGCGCAGGGGACCGGGGCGGATCTCCTCTGGAGGGTGAAAAACAACGCAGTGCTTCCCCTTGAAAAGCGCTTGGAAGATGGGAGCTATCTGAGCCGTATTTACCCCAATCCTGAAGACCGGAGAAAAAAGCGGCCAAACGCCGTTGTAGTGCGGGTGGTGGAATACCGCCTTGAAGGGCTTCCAGGGGCAGAAGACATATACCGGTTGATTACCACAGTCCTGGACCCGGATCAGGCCCCGGCCGAGGAACTCGCGGCTCTGTATCATGACCGTTGGGAGATAGAGACCGCTTTTGGGGAACTCAAGACGCAGCTGCGGGATTCCCGGATTGTCTTGCGAAGCAAGACCCCGAAGCTGGTGCTTCAGGAAACCTATGGATTGCTCATGGCCCATTTTGCGATTCGTGGCCTCATGCATGAAGCGGCGCTAAAGGATGATATCGATCCCGACCGGCTCTCCTTTATCCATGCGGTTCGGGTGGTACGGCGCAAGCTGCCCATGTACATCGCTTTTCCCCCCGGTGGACAGGAAGGCGTTTCATGACTCGGTCCTCGAAGAACTCCTTCAGGACCTGGTGGTATCAAGCCGTGGCCGAAGGGTCCCCAGAGGTGTGAAGCGTAAAATGAGCAACTATAACCTTAGGCCCAGAGCTCCCATGGCCACATTGTGGCTCGATTATGAGAATCATATATCCATCGTAAAGTGAACAGTATTGCAATTAAGTGGCTGCCTTGAGCGGCAATTCCACAGAAACCAACTTCTTGCCGGTCACACCGGCGGCGGGAAAGGCGATCTCCGTCAATATTCGATTCCGCCCGTCCCGCGGGCCACATCCCTTTCCGTCAAAACCGCCGGGACTCCGGATCGCCTCGCCGGGCACTCGCGAGAGCAACAACATATTGATATATTGGACATTTCATCAGATTTCCATGCACCTCCCGGCAGAACCCGCCGGGAGGTGCAATTCCACTTTTTCATGCGAAGAACTCATGGCGAACCGAGATAGGAGCCGTATTCCGTATCCCCTAAAAACTCAAATAACTGCTCATAATTCTCAACCATGTCCTCCACCCTATGGGGCATCAACTTGATCAGGTCCGCACTCACCGCCGCCGTTTCCAAATGGAGAAAACGGCAGGCCTCGTCGAAGGTCGTCTGATGATTCTCATTGGCTGAAAGGTGCGCTTCGTATGTGAGGCTCAGATGAGGGATCCCCTTCAATGTGTCTTCTTCCAGCTTGCGAAGGTGGTCGCTGCCGCGCATCCATTTCAGGACCTCTTCGACATCCACATGCATCTTCTTCTTTTCAATGCGCCCGTCGCCCACATGGTGATGAAACCTCCCCCTCTTTCGCGCCCCTATGTTCGACAGCGCATGATACAAAAGATTCTCCCGCCTCAGATAAATCACCTGGTATCCTTTTTCGTAAAGCTCCCGCACAAATGCTGTCGGGCTTCGCATATTCTGCACAGAAATCAGCTGATAACTCAAGAGCTTGAATCCGTAAACGTGCTTGCCGGCACAAGCTGCTCTCGAGTGCACGTACAGCCTCGGAAAAGCGACCTTTTCATGGAGAAGCTCGCCGTCGCAATGGATGTCCGGATGCGAGTTGAGTAGCCGGACAAGCAGCGTGGATCCCGATCGGCCGCGCCCGAAAATTACGAATCGCTTCTGGGGGCACTTGAGGGCTTTAAGAAATCCCTTCAGATAAACGCCGAATTCTTCCCTCATCAGATATCCCGTTCATCGGCAGCGAAAGGAAGCATTTTCAGCCTGCCTGCTTCGAAACGTTACAAATAAACTTCGTTATTTTTGAACATCAATCAAATCGCAAAGTAAATAATCCCCGCCCAAAGGACGGGGCTTTGTCTTGGCCCCCTATAAGGGG
>CAYVUX010000433.1:0-3778 GCA_964455075.1 uncultured Desulfobacteraceae bacterium
CCACGTCGCGGCCGGCGGCGAGATCCATCCTGGTTACGTTCCTTTTTTTGTTCTTGTTTACGACCTGGCCCGAAGAATAGGTGAAAAAGTCATCAAAGGAACGAAGACCCAGTTGCTGGAAGTATCGGGATGCATCTTCTGTAAATTCAACCCTTGCCATGGTTGATTCCTGATTGACCCTCGTGGCGGAACGCTCGGGTTGGTCTTGTAAAACAAGCCCTTGTCTTGAGGAGACCGGGCGAAGCAACGCCCCCTTTTTTATGTCTGCACCGGATGGGGTGTTCCAGCAATGCGGCAAGCGGGCAGAGCCGTTGCTACGGAAAATACGAAACCGTTGAACGCATTTTGACTTGGTGCGGGCCGGTTTCGCCGGCTTTCAAATCCCATAGCATGCGAAACCGGGTTGGTAAAGCCCTAAAAATCGATTCGGAATAGTGTCCTGGAAAGCAAATTCAACATAGGAGAAAGCCATGAAACTCGATATCAAGGCCTTTACGCTCACCTGTGCGATCATTTGGGCCCTCGCGGTTTTTGTTGTAGGCATTGCCAACTTGATCTGGTCCGGATACGGAATCTTGTTTTTGCAGCTCATTGCCTCGATTTATCCCGGTTATGATGCATCGTCCACCTTCGGTTCCGTGATTGTAGGCACCCTGTATGCACTCGTGGATGGGGCTGTTTTGGGCCTGGTTTTTGCGTGGCTCTACAATCGGATTGTGAGAAACTGAGGTTCTGACGCGGTCCCCACCCTTCGGGCGGGTCCCCGGTTTCTTCGCACCCTGAGGGGTGATTCAGGAATGCTTCGCGGGCAAGCCCGCTCCTACAGAAGGTTTGCAAGGATTTCTGTAGGATTCCGCAGGCATACACGATGGCGTTGGGTGGAGTCCCGATGATCAGGCAGTAGGCAAACGACGACGCGATGGCCGTTCCCATGGCCATGAAGGGAAGATAGGTGGTTCCCGGATGCACCAGCCCCGCCATATTGAGGGAAATGGGCCCTACCGCCGCGGCTGCAGGACCATCGGCCATCAGGTTGGTCATCAGGGCGGTGAGCCCGTTGTTGATCACCATCAGCGGGAGGCCGGAATCTATGCCCAAGGGGGCCAAAAGGTCGATGACGGAGCGGGCCAGCCAGTATGCAGCCGCTTTGTCTTTTCCTGCCAGGTTTTCGTACCTGAGATCCTGCTTGCGCAGTTTGATGGCCTCTTCCCCGGTTGCGGCGACGCGGGTCTCGTAGCCCCGTCGTTTGAGGATCTTGGAGGTCGTGGCCCGGAATTGATCTTCATCGTCCACCATAAGGACTCTAATGGTATCCGGCATCAGGATTCCTCCTCTTTGATCAAAGTTTTTACCAGGTTTTCCGGGCATGCCGATTCTCAAAGCTTTTGCACCTCAAGGGGCAATCAAGACCGGCTGTTCCCGAGACCGTTTCAAGGTTCTTCGGTGTCCCGAAGAATTTCCCTTGGTGATTTGCTAAAGGTCCTGCTCTTAGCGACGCGTATCCTTTCTTCGACCTTCTTACGCTTCTCAAAGGCGTCTTCAGCCTTGTCTATCAGATCCTTGATATCCGCAGGCTTGGTCAGAAAATCAATGGCTCCGGATTTCAGGCCCTCCACCGCGGACTCCACCGTGCCATGCCCGGTGAGCATAATGACCTCCACCATGGGATGCTCCCTCTTGATGGCTCGCAAGGTTTCGATGCCGTCCATCCCGGGCATTTTGACATCCAGGATAACGACATGCACGTTGAGTTCCCTCAAACGATCCAATGCTTCCGAACCGCTTGAGGCGGTCACGACTTCCAACCCCTTTTTCTCGAGCAGTTTTTTGGTGGTGGATAAGAAGCGCTCTTCGTCATCCACCAGCATCAACTTCATTGTTTCCATGAAATGCCTCCCTGATTGTCGATAAATTTCGGCCCCTGTTGAAATATTCTTGTTGGTAGAACATACAGCGGAATCGCTAGGGGTTTGAAACCGGCAAGATGATTTTCACTGTAGTTCCCTCATTCTTTTCGCTGGTTGCCTCCATAGTCCCTCCCATGCTGTCGATGATCCCGTAGCACACGGACAATCCCAGGCCGGTTCCTTTCCCGATAGGCTTTGTAGTGAAGAATGGACTGAAGACCTTGCTCAAGTTCTCGCTGCTGATGCCGGTCCCGTTGTCCGAGACCGCGATCTCGACGCGATCCCTATCTTCTGTCGGTTTCGCCTCGATGGTTATCACCCCTCCGTGGGATCCACGCCGGGCTACAATGGCATCGATGGCGTTGTTGTATAGATTGACGAATACCTGCTGCAGTTTCCCCGGGTCTCCGTAAACGGGAGGAATGCTTTTTGCGATATCCGTTTTGATGGAAATGCCGTTCACGCTGGCCTTTTTTGCGACCATGTCCGTGACCTGGGGCATGAACTCCTTCAGGTCGATATCGGTCGTTTTGGGTTCGCGCTGCCTTCCGAACTTAAGAATCGCCTGGGTGATTTCGGCACACCGGTTGATTTGAAGGGCGATTTGCCCCATAGAATCTCTTAGCTCTTCAAGAGTTTCGGTTTCCTTGAGCTCTCCGTTCTCCTTCATATCCTCAAGGATGCTGTCAATGAGGGTCTGCTCGCTTTTCATGATCTGAAGAGGGTTGTTGATTTCATGGGCAAACCCGGCGGCCATCTCTCCCAACTCTGCAAGACGCGTGGCCTGGATAAGCTGCTTCTATTGTTTAAGAAAATGATTAAGGGAGACTATGGGAGGAGGCTGTTTTCGCAGAGGTTCCTGTCAAGGCTTTTTACAGGATGTAAAGGATGCCTTTAGATGAAAGGAGATGCGTGAAACAGGGATTGCGGCGCATAAATCCGGGTTATCGGGCTCGGGGTTTTCAGCGGGATTTTTATCATCCGCCTGGAGACCGGTGAAAAGATGTTTTCTCCTGAGGTGCAGTGGGGATTAGGGAAGACATCCCGCCCCGAGAGGCGGATTCAATCGCAGAAGTGTCAGGAATATTTCAAGAATCCAGCCTCTCAGCCATGAGCTCAAGGCCGAGACCCTGTCGGCATGACGCGGATTTGCCGCGGCAAAGCCGGAAAACTGTGCATCACGGGATGCCTTCCTTGCGGGCTCATCAGGAATCGAGATCAAGGTCGAAGCGCTGCTCCAGAATATTTTGGCCCCACTGGAACACGGGGTTTTCTTCCGACAGTCGAAATCCTTCGGATTCATAAAGGTGACGTGCCGCGTCAAGCCCTTTGAATGTCCATAGATAGACCTTGCGGTAGCCCTTGTCCGCGCAGAATCTGCATGCCGTCCGAACCAGCTGGGACCCGACGCCTCGACCCTGGAACCGCGGGTCTACGATGAGCCAGCGGAGACGGGCTCCCTCCTTGTCCGCCATGCGG
The DNA here is from genome assembly GCA_964455075.1 of uncultured Desulfobacteraceae bacterium. Classification (GTDB taxonomy): domain Bacteria; phylum Desulfobacterota; class DSM-4660; order Desulfatiglandales; family Desulfatiglandaceae; genus CAYVUX01. The sequence goes on from CAYVUX010000433.1 coordinate 3,387, forward strand.
CCGTCGATAGCCACGCTGCCCGCGATTTCGCCCGCCGGTCCGGCGACCCAGAATCCGTCCCTGTCGGGGGCATAGTCCCGGACGAACTGTGAAAGTTCTCTGCCCACCTGGGTTTCAAAGGTTACATCAAAACCCCAGTTCCGGTGGTAGTAGACCGCATGGAGTTCAATGATTCTTCCTACCGCGCCGGGGAAATAACCGCTCAGCTCTACCTGATCGATGTCCTTTCCACGCATGTGTTGACCCTCCATTGGGAATCAGGGTGATCTTTGAAAACCCCTTTCCTTTTTGGTTCTTCCGGAAAATGGATACCTCATGTTTACCAAATAGAAATGGGTCATCCGGTTTTCGTATCCTTATGTCTTTGAAGGGGAATGAAAAATCGTGGCATT
>CAYVUX010000434.1:0-3775 GCA_964455075.1 uncultured Desulfobacteraceae bacterium
AGCGCCGGGGCGTTCCCGGGACCGGCCTGTTACGGGCAGGGGGGCGAGGCCCCCACAGTCACCGACGCGGATCTCATATTGGGCTACATCGACCCGGACTTCTTTCTGGGCGGTGAGAGCAGGCTAAGAAAAGATCTGGCGGAGAAGGCTGTCCAGGAGAAGGTCGCCGATCCTCTGGGGGTCACGGTGCCGGAAGCAGCCGCGGCCATCTATGACATCATCAACTCACGGATGGCGAGCGCAACGGACGTCACCTTTGCGAGCCGCGGCTACGACCCGAGAGACTTCTCGCTCTGTGCGGCCGGAGGAGCGGCCCCGGTTCACGCAGTGCGGATCACGAAGGAGTTGGGGATAAAGAGATTGATTATTCCGAAAGTGGGTCCGATCTATTGCGCCTTCGGGATGATGTTCTGCGATCTGAAACACGACTATTCGAGAAGTTACTTTTGCGAGACCGCCAAGGCGGATCTGGAGAGAATCAACGAGCTGTATGGCGAAATGGAGGAAATAGCCGTGGACACCCTCCGCAGAGAGGGCATCGCCGAGGAAGATGTGACTATACAGAAGCTGATGGAAGTGCGCTATTATGGCCAGTTTCGCCAGAGGATCGCCAACGTGCCGGCAGGGACGGTGACAAAAAACTCCCTGGAGGCCGCAATGCAGGACTTTCACAGGGTCCATCAGAGCACCGTGGGGTATTCCGACCCGAAATACCCCACGGAGATCGTGGTGCTTCATCTATCCGGTATAGCCAAGACCCCGAAGCCGCTGCTCAGGGAGATCGGGAAGGGGACGGGAGATGTCTCGGGAGCCCTGAAAGGCATACGAAAGGCCTATTTCACCGAAGTGGGGTTTATCGATACAAAGGTTTATGACGGCGACAAATTGGCGGCAGGTGACGTGCTGCAGGGTCCCTGCATTATCGAAGAGCGCTTCACCACATTGGTGATGCCGCCGGAGGCCACCGCGGAAGTGGACAGCTACGGGAATTACATCATAACGATTCAGGAGGCTTGATATGGCTGCCGTGAAAAAGGTGAAGACGACCCATGACATAGATCCTACAACTTTTTCGGTTGTATGGAACAAGTTTGATTACATTGTGGAACAGATCGGTCAAAAGATTCTTTATTCCACCCAATCGTTCGTGACCGCTTGTGTTCGCGATCTCGGCCAGACGCTCCTGGATGCCAAGGGACAGATCGTATCGGCCGCATCGTTTCTGCCGGTCCATACGATGGTGGCTGAAGAGGCCATCAGGGGACTGGAGTCCTATTTTCACGGCCAGTACGAGCCCGGCGACTTCATCGTAGCCAATCATCCCTATATCGTAAAAGGGGGACACCTCCCCGACTGGAATTTTATTCGGCCCGCCTTTTACAAAGGGGAGCTGCTCGGTTTTCTCCAGGCCAAGACACACGTATCGGACACAGGAGGGTTCATGCCGGGCGGGTACGGTCCCGGGGCCTACGATATCATCGCGGAAGGCCTTAATATACCTCCCCTGAAGGTCATCAAGGGAGGAGTGCTTCAAAAGGAGATTTGGGATTTCCTTCTCCAAAACGTGAGAAACCCCACCCAGGTAGACATGGATACCATGTTGATCAACGGCTGTCTGGCCCAGGGCGAAGAGCAGCTCGTGGCCCTGATTGAGAAGTACGGGGTTGAGACCGTAAAATCGTGCATGCAGGAGATTGTGGATTCCGGCGAAAGGGCCATGCGGGCAGAGATCCAAAAGATCCCGGACGGCACCTATTACGGAGAGTCGGCGACGGACTGGGATGGGATGACGGACAAAATGGTCTGGATCCGGGCCAAAGTGACCATCAAGGGGGATGAGGCCACGGTGGACCTCACGGAGAGCGACGATCAGGTGACCTTCGTCAACCTGCCCATGGGGCAGACCGTGTGCCAGGTGATGTGCGCATTCTACTTCCTCATCGACCCGAGCGTTCCCAAGACCGGAGGAAGCATGCGACCGGTTCATATTGTGCTGCGTCCGGGGAGCGTGGCGGACCCGGTCTATCCGGCGACGGTGGGCGCTTCCCAGATTTCCATGGCGACCCAGGTATTGGAAGCGGTCATGCTCGCCCTTGACAAGGCCATGCCCGAGCGAGCCATGGCCGGGTGGACAAGGCACATGTGCCCGATCAATATTGGCATGGACCCCAGGGTAACCGATCCCAGGACCGGCCATATTAAACAGTATTTCGCGGAAACTTTTGCCAGCGACGCAGGAAGCGGCGCCGTGAAAGGATACGACGGCTGGCAGGGGGTAAATATGCAGGTCACGGCCGGCAACTTCATGAGGCCCAACATAGAGCACTTTGAACTGAGCGTGCCCTACCTCTGCACACGTTACGAGATCCTGCCGGACTGGGAAGGGGCTGGAGAGTTCAGGGGCTCTCCGGGGACCTATACAGAGGTTTATGCGGATACGGCGGAGGGCGCGCCGGCGTTTTTGATGACCGGGAACAGCGACGGGATGTTTTTTCCGCCTCCCGGTGTGGAAGGCGGCGGATCGGGACCGGGGGCGAAAATGAACATCGTGGGCAAAGACGGCAAAGAACGGGTACTGCGGACCATGGCCAATGACCCGATCTATTCGGGTGAAAGATATTACACCATGTGTCCGGGCGGCGGCGGTTATGGGAATCCTCTTAACCGTGATGTGCAAAGAGTAAAGGACGATTTCGTTGAGGGGCTTGTCTCCCTAGAAAGGGCCCGGGATGTCTATGGGGTGATCATCGATCCGAAGACATTTGAGGTGGACACCGAGGGCAGCGAAAACCTGAGGGAAGCACTGAAAGCAAAACAGGCGTAATTATCTCTATGGATGGAATTCTTGAAGGAGGGTGCAGCCAAGGAAAAACGAGACGATTCGATCTGAGCCAGCCATTCGGGGACAAGCGCCCCCTGTGGCCGTGCTTTGAGGACGAAGGGGATAAATAACACCACGCTCAGTCTTGGAACGGAGGCACGAAATTATGAAAAAGGTGGAGCTTAAGGACCTGAAGCCCTATGAGGCGCCCAAGCATTTCAAGATGACCGCCATGAGACTTCACGGGAAAGAGGAAACCGGTGCCACAAAATTCTGGATGGGGCTGTCCCATTTTCTTCCCGGGGGCGGGGCGGAGTGGGATTACGAGAACTCGCCCTTGGAGAAGATCTACTTTGTGCTGGAGGGAGAGATCACCGTCAAGACCAAAGAGAAGGAGTATGTCCTGGGCCCATGGGAGTCTCTCTTCATCGGACCAAACGAGGGCAGGGAGGTGGTCAACAATACGAACAGGCCGGCGAGCATGCTCGTGGTAATCAACTACCCGGATTGATTCCCTCTCCCGGCAAAAAGGAATCGGGCGAGCGTAGGCAATATGCTCCGGCATCCAGGGGAACCTCTCTCCCTACGCGTATGGGAGAGAGAACAGGAGGGCGTCGCGCCTGCCGGCGTTTTCTCTTTCCCGGTTCAATCGGAACGGAAGAACGCGCTGTTCTAGTCATTGAAAATGAAAAGATATCAACGTTTGATGGAAGTGACTTATGGGGACTTGATATAGTCAATACTACCAAAAAGCTTAAACAACAATTTGGTAGAAAGTCCGGTGTTATCGCTATTGGTCCTGCTGGAGAGAACCGGATCCCATTTGCGATCTCTTTTGTCGATGTTGCATCAACGCTGGGACGTGGTGGACTCGGGGCGGTACTTGGGTCAAAAAAGATTAGGGTGCGGCTCTTTTAGAACGACCTTGAGCAGCAGTTTCTGTCATATTTTTAT
>CAYVUX010000435.1:0-1593 GCA_964455075.1 uncultured Desulfobacteraceae bacterium
TGTTTCCCTTGGTGAGGACCATTCCGAGGATCACCCCCTGCGCCATCTGGTGAAACAAGGGGGTCACCATGATGAATACTTCTCGGCCCTCCCGGATAAACCCCTCTCCTACCTGGCTGATGTCGCTTACAAAGGAGACCATGCCCCTGTGGGTGAGGATGCACCCTTTGGGAAATCCCGTGGTTCCGCCCGTGTATAGGATGTAACAGAGCTGCTTGGCCGGGTCGATTCCCACGCTGGGGGGAGTGGGTGGGTGGCTGCGCAGGAGCTTTCGGAAGGAGTAAATCTCCGGGCCTTTCCCGATTTTCCCCTCAGGCACTACATCAAACAGAAACCCCACGAGCCGCTTGTAGGCGGGGAGCATGTCCACATAGCTTGTGACGATGGCCCGCTTGAGCCGGGTTTCGGGAAGGACTTCCTGGATGTAGCGGAAGTTCGTGTCCAGGCAGAGAGCGGTCTCGGCCTCTGCATCCTCGATGAGGTACTTGATCTCGTGGGGGGTATAGATGGGAGAAACAGGCACGGGAACCGCTCCGATTACCTGTGCCCCGAAGTAGGCAATGAGAAACTGCGGGCAGTTCGGAATGTAAAGCATGAGCTTGTCGCCCGTACCGAGGCCCAGGGCGTGGAGAGCCGTAGCAAAGCGGCGGATCTGCTCAAGGAATTTTCGGTAGGTGATGCGCTCACCCAGGTAGATGACGGCGGTGCGGTCCGGATATTTTTCAGCAGCGCGCTCAACGCCGGCAATGAGGGGTTCGTCGTATTTGCCCATGTCTTTTAGTCCCGGTTCGTGGTTTGTGGCTCCTGGGAAACAATCCCGATGTCAACCGTTTCCCGACGGCAAAGGCCGCCGCAGCAAGCCCTTAATCGCACCGAAAGTGGATGCGAGAGTGCGGAGCAAGCCCACACGCCACATGCACGTCCTTCGGCAGCCGTCACACCCCGAAATAGGCGGCTTTCACATCCGGATTGTCCATCAGCTCCCGGCTGTCTCCCTCCAGGACCGCCGCCCCGTTTTCCAGGATATAACCGTAGTCAATGAGCGGAAGTACGGGCCTGGCGTACTGCTCGGACACGAGCACCGTCAGGCCGATCTCCTGGTTGATGGTCCGGATCGCTTCGATCAAAATCTCCTCCATGAGCGGACTCAGGCCCAGGAGAGGCTCATCGAGCATGAGCATTTTGGGCTGGGCCATGAGAGCTCGTCCGATGGCGAGCATCTGCTGTTCACCCCCGCTCAGGAACCCACCTTCCCTCTTGCGCAAATTCTTAAGGGCCGGGAATATGGTGAACACGTATTCGAGGGTCTTTTTCGCCTGCTCCCGGGTGGCCAGAATGCCCCCGATCCGGAGGTTCTCCATGACCGTGCTCTCCGGGAAAATGCGCCGCCTCTCCGGACAGAGCACCAGCCCGCGGCGTGCCCGAAAACTTGCCTCCAGGCTCGTAATGTCCTCGCCCTCGTAGAGCACGCTTCCGAGTACCACGATACGCTGCCCCCCCCGCATTTGCTCCTTTCGCTTGATGTCCAGGATGATGCCGGAGATGGTGGAGAGGAGCGTGGACTTTCCCGCGCTGTTCGCACCGAAAACCCCC
>CAYVUX010000435.1:1603-3749 GCA_964455075.1 uncultured Desulfobacteraceae bacterium
CAACCCAGGTCCACGTTGTTGATGGCCACGGCGTTCTCGTAGAACACCATGAGGTCCTTTACTTCCAGCACGGCCATCAGGATGTCTCCCTGCCCATGTAGGCTCGTTTCACCTCGAGATCCTCCATGACCTCGGCCGGGGGACCGTCCGCGATCTTTTCCCCGAAGTTCATGACCATGACCCGGTTCGCAAGCCGGAAGAGCTCCCGCAAGCGATGCTCCACCATGACGAGGGTCACCCCCTCCATCTGGAGCCGCTCCATGAGCGGCAAAAGGGAGCTGATCTCGGACATGCTGAGCCCCGAGAAAATCTCGTCGCACAGGATCACTTCGGGTTTGAGTACAATGCACCGGCCCAGCTCCAGGCGCTTCAGGTAGCCGAGGGGAAGAGATCCCGCAGGCTTGTAGGGAACCCGGGCATCCCTTTCAAATCCGATGTCCTCGAGAATGTCGATGGCCACGGCGTCCAGGTCTCCCAGAGTCCCGCTCCGCGTACGCTTCACCCGGGGCGAGTTGAGCGGAACGATCAGGTTTTTGAACGCGGCCAGGCTGTGGTAGGGACGCATCACCTGAAAGGTCCGGGTGAGGCCCATGTTGGCTATTTTGTGCGGCGGCTGCCCCGTGACATTCCTGCCCTTGAAGGTGACGGAGCCCCGATCCGGACGGATGAAGCCGGAGGCGAGATTCACCAGGGTGGTCTTCCCGGACCCGTTCGGACCGATGATCCCCAGGATCTCCCCCTTAAATAGATCGAAACTCACGTTCAAGACGGCCTGGACGCCGCCGAACGCCTTGCTGATGCCCTCCACGCGGAGGAGCGGCTCGTTTCCCATGACTACACTTCTTCCCAGTGCTCGAACTGATCATATTTCCTCTGCAACCAGCTCAGGATTCCCTCGGGCTTGTACACGATAAACGCGATGAGAATGACGCTGTAAACCACCACCCGAAGCTGCCCGAAGCCCCGTAGCGCCTCGGAGAGCGGGGTAAGCACGAGCGCTCCGAGAACCGGTCCGGCCAGGGTTCCCAATCCCCCCATAACCGCCGCCGCAATAGGCAGGATGGAGAAATCCATAGCAAAAAGACTGATCCCCAGCCAACCGTACAAATGACTGAGGTATGCCCCGCTGAAGGACCCGATGAGCGCCGCAATAAAGACCGCCCGGATACGGTAGTTCGTGATGCTGATACCGGAAGCCTTCACGGCCTGATCATTGTCCTTGATACCCCGAAGGATCAACCCCATGTCCTCGTTTACGAGGCGGCGAATCAGAAAAACCGCGATGAGCACGACCGAGAGAATCAGGTAAATTTCCCACCAGGTGTTGGGGAGCGTGTCCAGGGCGCTGATCCCCTGGGTGCCGCCGAAAACACTGAGCGCAATGATGATATACACCGCAAAAAGCGGCAGCATGAAGCTCACGATCGCAAAGTAGATCCCGCGAAGCCGTAGGGCCGGAATGAGCACCACCGTGCTGAAAACCGCCCCCCCCACGGTTCCTAGCGGAATGCAGAAGAACGGGTGCCATCCGAACGCGGAATTGAGCAACCCGGAGATGTACCCGCCGGCGCCCACGAAAAGAGCCCCGCCCAGGCACACGAGACCCACGAACTCTGCAAGGAAGTCAAAGGCGAGCGCCAAAAGCGCGTAGATGCCCGCCGCGCAGATCACCCGCTGCCAGTACATGTCCAGCAAGAGCGGCAGCACAAGAAGGCCCACAATGAGAAGCGCCCTGGGGAAAATGAGATAACCCATCTCCGACCATGAACTCAGGGCGTAGAGCCCCTCGGTCCGCACCTTGATGCTCCGGTCCAAACGCTTTTTTCGCCGGGTCGTGCCTTCCACGGGCTACACTCTTTCCTCTAGCTCTTTCTGTCTTCCCAGGAGCCCGGACGGGCGAAAGAGCAGAATGGCGATGATGGTCCCCACCAGCACTACGGACTCCCACATGGCCCCGAAAAGCGCTGTGCTGATCTTCATGGCAAAGCCGATCACGAAGGCGGCGAGCACGGCCCCGGCCCAACTCCCCAGACCCCCGATGATGCAGACGGCCAGGGCGTAAATGAGCACCTTGTAGCCGGCCTCGGCCGTTATGTTGCCCAGGGGCAGGATGAGGAGGGCGGCGAGGCCCGCGAGGGCCGAGCCG
>CAYVUX010000436.1:0-3741 GCA_964455075.1 uncultured Desulfobacteraceae bacterium
TCCCCTTTCCTTTTAATGGAATTCAGGACTACCATCTCATATATCCCGACATTGATATCATTGGCGCCTACACGAACAAAGACCTACCGCTCGGTGTCATGAGGGCAGAGGCCATCTATATCCCGAACAAGCCGTACAATACCCTTGATCTGACAGACTCGGACGCCATAGTAGAACGGGATTACGTAAAGTACATGCTGGCCTGGGATCTCAACTCCTATTTTTACTTTGACTGGCACAAGACAGCTCCCTTTGACCTCACCATCGAGCATGTGGGGGAATGGGTGCCGGACAACGACGATCTCCAGTATACCATTTATGACACAGAGATCAGAAGGTGGACCCCGCGCTTCAATACGCGCATTTCTACAAACTGGTTTTACAACTTGCTCTCCACAGAGTTAATCGTCTCCTATGGCCCGAAGGACAATAGCGGATTACTCATGCCCGTCGTGAAATACATGCCCCCCTGGAAGGACAATGCGCTTTCCTTTGAACTGCGATACATTCGTATCTTCGGGGATAGCAATTACGAGGGCCTGGGTATTTTGCAGCAAAAGGACATGGTCGTGTTTACGACCCAATTTAACTGGTAGCGACCCACGGGGGAGAACCCCCGCCGAGGTTCTAGTACGTTGGCAAGGAAATGGAAAGCCGTTTGGATCAAAGAAGACGTGGCTTTTCGCTGTACGAAACACGAAGGAGGCGCCCCATGAGAAGAATAGTGAAATCGGCGGTACTGTTTGTAGTCTCATTCCTGGGTTTCTGTCTATTGGCCGTCCCGGCCGCATTCAGTGAGGAAGCATTGCCGAAGCCGGGAGAGGTTATAGACAAAACCAATTATCAGAAATATCAGCATCTCTTCCCCCCGGAGTTCCTGCCCTACCTTGAAGACGGTTATGACGGCCTGACGGAACCATGGTCTATCACGGTGAGCGAAACGAAACCCAGGCCGGTTCCGAAGATCTATCTGGATCTCTCGGAAAAGAACCGCGGCAAGTATACATTGAATGAAGACGGCTATATCAAGGGAGGGTACGACAGCATCGGCCTGCCCTTTCCCGATCTTGATCGGAACGATCCGGATTTTGCCACAAAGCTTATGTGGAATTATGAGTACCGGTATTGGATGGACGACCGGACAGCGGTGCTACATAGCTTTGACAAGAGAAAGGGGGAATCGGTAAAACATCTCATCAACTTGGAAGAGCACATCTGGTTCATTAATCGCTTATTTCAGGAGCCCAAACCCCTATATGAAACGCCCAATAATCTGAGGCGGGCGTTTCTGATGCATTACATTTATCCCACCAGCCAGAGGAATTTCATGCTGCTGTTTTACAGGTATATCGACCCCACAAAGCCCGACGACACCTACATGTATCTTCCGAGTATGCGCCGGGTCCTGAGAGGAGAGGCGGGGCAGAGATCTACGCCGATCATGAGTTCCACGCAGGCGCCGGATGACTTCGAGGGATTTGACGGCAGGGTCCCGGAGTTCAATTTCAAAATCCTAAGGGAGCAGAAAGTGCTGGGTGTGGCGGATGCCCGCCGGCAGTCGCCGGATGATCCAAACGTCAAGAATCTCACCGGGCTTCCCTTCATGACGGAAAACTACGAAGTAAGAGACGTCTATGTGGTGGAGGTGGTCTCCAAAAACCCCAAGTACCCCCAGAGTAGAAGAGAGATCTACCTGGATAAGGAAAACGGACGGAACATTTACTGGGCCGTCGCATGGGACCGGGCCGGCAAGGTCTGGAAAGTATGGCAGATCGGGTTTATTCGGGAGGAGTTGCCCAACGGGGAGTACATGAATTCCCTTTACGGCATATTCGGTTCGGATATCCAGTTCGGAATGGCCAACACTTTCTTTGGGGAGTGGGAAATCAACGGCCAGGGGCTGCGGCACACGGACCTATTGCCGTCCTCATTGAAAAGAAAAGCCAGATAATGGAGCGCGGGCGGGGCGGAGAAGAGGGGGCCCCCTGGTCTCTTCCGCCCCAGCCTGGACGACTGTTCATGGGCCCCGGGGTTAGCCGGCCGGCCCCGGCCCCATCCCCGGGCGGTGTCTCGACGTGATGCAGCCCTGTCCGGAAAGGGCTGAATGCGCTCCTCGCGCCGGGCCCGAGTGAATGACGAGCCGGTGGTGATTCCAAGGGGCCGCGGACGGTCCTCTGGAGCGGACGCCCGTGGAAAGGGAGCCTGCCTAGGGTGCCGTTGACCGGAAATCCAAAAAGGCTTTCTCTTTCTGCCCGGGCCTCAACAGAAAGCCCTCCATTCCCCTTTTGACCTTTTGCGAATTCGCGATTTTACCGGCTCGGCGCGCGAAGCGAGCTCTCTCAGAAGCCTTCATCATGCGGAGGCTGCAGAAGAAGCTCGAAAAGAGGCCACAGACCGTGAAGGACAGGGAAAGACCGGAAGAATGTGCCTCAAAGAGGAGAGCGTGTGCCCTCGATGCCCTTTTTGCCGGTCCCGCGGGACCCTTGATCTATCACCACCGCTGACCCTTCATCCCGGACGCGGGAAGGACCGGCGCCGCTGAAATGCCCAGGAAGGAGGCGGACATGGGAAAATGGAGATGGGAGGAAGACGGCTGCCAAGTGATCAGGAGCACCTGCTGGTCGGGCCCTGGGACCCACGGCGGGTGCGGTGTGCTTCTGCACGTCAAGGACAACAGGCTGGTGAAGGCGGAAGGGGACCCGGACTGTCCCTTCAACCACGGCCGGGCGTGTGCAAAGACACTTGGCATCCGGAGATTCATGGAGCACCCGCAGCGGCTCACATACCCCCTGAGACGGTCCGGGGGGAGAGGGGAGAACAAATGGGAGCGCATCTCTTGGGACGAAGCCATTGATATCATCTCCGGGGAACTGGACCGAATAAAGAGGGAATCCGGCCCGGAGTCCGTGATCTTCATGCAGGGTACCGGCAGAGACACCACGCCCGGCCTGACCCGGCTTGCGTTCTCGTATGGAAGCCCTAACTTTGCCACTTGCGGACCGGCAAGCGGGCTCGCGTGCTTTTGGCCGCGAGTGACCGCCTCCATGATCTGCACGGGGGCCATGCTGCACGTGGCGGATATGTCCCAGTTCTTCCCCGATCGCTACGACAACCCGCAATGGCAGGTCCCCAAATACATCGTGGTCTGGGGAAACAACCCTACCGGCACCTGTTCGGATTGTTTCTTTGGTCACTGGGTGGTGGACTGCATGAAAAGGGGCTCAGATCTGATCGTCATAGATCCTCGGTGCACCTGGATCGCCTCGAGGGCCAAGAAGTTTCTCCAGATCAGACCGGGTACGGATGCCGCGCTGGCACTGGCCATGCTCAACATGATCATCCGCGAGAACCTCTATGATAGGGACTTTGTTGAGCAATGGACCCACGGCTTCGAGGAACTCAAGGAGAGAGTTCAGGGATTCACACCGGAAAAGGCAGCGAAGATTACCCGGGTCCCGAAAGAACTGATCATAGAGACGGCAAGAATGTACGCCACCGGCAGGCCCTCATGTATCCAGTGGGGGGTGGCCCTTGATCAGACCCAGGAGTGCATGGACAGTATCCTGGCCATTCAGGCCATGATAGCCGTCACCGGCAACATGGACGTACCGGGCGGAAATGTTTTCGTGACCTCGCTCGTGGATGACGCGCTCGGCGTTCATCCGGCGGGTCACCCTGTCTCTCGCCGTCAGTTCGCCCACCTCGGTGCGGATGACAGCCTTACGCGCATCGGGTCCGATG
>CAYVUX010000437.1:0-3734 GCA_964455075.1 uncultured Desulfobacteraceae bacterium
CCTGGCCCACCGCGGCCAAGACCTTCGGCGTACCCATGGAGGAAGTGACCCTGACCCGCGAGAAGCTTTTACAGGCCATGCTTGGGGATATCAGGGTCTTCTTCGACCGCCCGCTTGCAATCGAAATGCAAAAGGCTATCCCCAGAGGGGAAGGCGAGTGGGTGTTCAGACTCTACATGGAAGAAAAATAGACAATAGGAGTGAATAATCATGGCTGCTCAGATCGATATGGACAAATGCACCATGTGCGGCGGGCTTACCAAGCCCATTTGCGTAGAAGTATGCCCGGATTCCGCCATTCGGGTGCAAAACGGGAGACCCGTGGTTACGGAATTCATCTGTGAGGACTGCAACGAATGCGGGTGCGCCTGCCCGGACGAAGCCATCAAGATCCCCCTTTCAAAGGTGACATTCTAGCATGGACTGGATCGCGGTCCCTGTCCGCCTTCAAGGCGGAACGGGACCGCGATGCGGCCGTAGAAAGCAATGACCGTAATCCAAGCCGCTGGCCGGCGGTTTTCCGTCCGTCCACAAGAGTTCGGATACGCTTTGCTTGAGCGGCTGGACCGTAGAACGAAACCCCAACATGAAGGGCTTCCAATAGGGAGGAGGAGCATCCCCCCAAACCTCAAGAACATCGCCTCAAACCGCACCGGGGTATCCCGGTATGGGGGCGAAAACGATGCGGCGGATTGACGCGAACGCGGGGGAAAGGGCCTTCCTGAACGGAAGCCGGTGAGGAGTTAAACATGAAATCGAACAAGATAGATCACATCTGTATTGCGGTAAAGGACTTGGATGCAGCCCGGAAAGTCTGGGAACCGGTTCTGGGAAAATCCGAGCCTGACGATCCCTACGTGGACGAGCCCGAAAAGATCCGGGTCGCCCGCTACCACATCGGCGAAGTGGGATTCGAACTGATGGAGTCCACGACCCCGGACGGCCCCGTGGCCAAGTTTATCGAGAAGAACGGTGAAGGGGTCATGCTCATCAGCTTCAACGTGGACAACACGCGCCAGGCCATCGAAGAACTCAAGGATGACTATCCCTTCATCCCGGCCCCGAACGGGGAGATCGCCCGTCCTTTCCGGGATTGTGAGTTCGCATTCATTCATCCCAAAAAATTGAACGGCGTTCTCACGGAACTGATCGACTACAAGTGGGAAGAGCTCAAGAAGTAGCCGCCGTCAAAAAACGCCTCGTTGGTTTCGCACGGAGAGACCTTTGAAAAATGTTCAATTTTGGTCAAGATCAAGGAAGCCGAGTCCCGCCTGAGGCGGGATCAACCGCAGGAATATTCTAAATATTTTGAGGATTGAAATTCGAGCATGAACGCGGACCTGTCCCGGTGAAACCGGGAGATTGGACAAAAGGGGGCGTCTTGCAAAGGTCTCACGGATGAGGCCGGATTATGCTCGACTTCGCCCTCGATCCGCCGGGATCCGGGGTGCGGCCCGGAAGACATGGCCGTCTTCGGGTCCGCATCCTGCAGAACAATCAGAGACCTTGAGCGCAGAGTAAGGAATACCATGCCGAAAGAAAGGCGTACTTTCGAAGTTTACCTGGTTCACGTTGACTCGGAGAAGTGCGACGGATGTGAACTGTGTTTTGTTTACTGTCCCGTGGACGTATTTGATATGTCGCATAAAGCGACTCCGGCACGGCCTCAGAACTGCCTCGGATGCAGGACCTGCGAAGCGGTGTGCAAGTCGAAGGCGGTCGTTATCACAGAGATCTAAGCGGCGTCCGGGTGGACGCAAACCGGGATGCGAAAACAGGGCGCCGCATCCAACCGAGGGGAAGCTATGAGTGAAGAAATTCTCGTCTTAGGAGGCGGTGTGGCGGGCATCAACGCCGCTCTCAACGCAGCCGATTACGGAGCAAAAGTCTATCTGGTGGACGACACCCCGAGCATCGGAGGAATGATGGCCAGGCTCGACAAGACCTTCCCCACGAACGATTGCTCCATCTGCATTGAGGCCCCCCAGATGTACGAAGTGGACAATCACCCCAACATCGAAATCCTGACAAACACGGAGGTCCGCAAGGTCAAGAAATCGTCGGAGGGGTTCAAGGTGCGCCTCGTAAAAAAGGCGCGATTCATCGACGAGGAAAAATGTACCGGCTGCGGGGCCTGCTTCGAGACCTGCCCCGTGACCATTCCGGACGAGATGGACGGCCGGATTTTCGGAACCCGCAAGCTCGCCTTCATACCGTTTCCCCAGGCCGTGCCGAATACGGCGGTTATCGATCCGGACTGCCGGTACGGGAAACGAAACGACGAAGGCGCCTGCGTGGGGGGCTGCGTGGTGGACTGCAGCCAATGCCGGGAGTGCCCCATCGCCCTGTGCGTGAAGGCCTGCCAGCAGGAGGGAAAGGATGCGGTGCGGTTGTGGCAGGCGAACAAGAACCTCAACCTCACCGTGAAGAGCATCATCGTCGCCGCGGGCATTCAGAGCGTGGTTCCGGACGAAGGCCTGCTCGGCTACGGAGACTGCCAAAACGTCATTACGAACATGGAATTCGAACGGCTCATGAACGCGGGGGGGCCCACGGGTGGAGAGATTGTTCGTCGCTCGGACCGGGAGCACGCCCACAAGATCGGCTGGATCCAATGCGCGGGGCGCGGACTGGATCACGGCACACCCTATTGCTCCAAAGCCTGCTGCATGATCGCCGCCAAACAGACCATCATCGCCAAGGAGCATGACGCCTCGGTGGAGGCGGCCATTTTTTACAACGATCTCAAGGCCTACGGCAAAGGCATGTGGGGGTTTTACGAGAAAGCGAAAGAAGCGGGCGTCCGGTACGTCAGGGCACGGCCGTACGACGTGACCGAAGATCCCGAAACCAAGAACGTCAAGGTGCGCTACGAGGACCTTGAAACAGGCCGTCTTGCCGTGGAGGAATTCGACCTTCTGGTGCTTTCGACCGGCCTCATTCCCTCCGAACGAAATGAACGCCTGGCCAAAGTGCTGAAAATCGATCTGGACAAATTCGGATTTTTCAAGGAGGAGAATCCCATCCTGGCCCCTTTGGAGACCAAGGTGAAGGGCATCTACCTCTGCGGCGGGGCGACCGGCCCCATAGACATCTCTGAGTCCGTGGTCCAGGCGACGGCGGCGAGCATGAAGGCGGTTGCAAACGGATAGTCCCCGACGAACGGTCGGCGGAGAATTTTTTCAAAGGACTCAAGGACCGGCCCGAATCCAAGCCGGCCTCAGGACGATACAGGCGAGGACGATCGCATGAGTGATGAGGTGAGAATTGGAGTATTTGTCTGCGACTGCGGGTCGAACATCGCAGGCGTGGTGAACGTTCCGGACGTGGTGGAGTACACCAAAGGCCTGCCCAATGTGGTCCACGTGGACGAAGGCAAATGGTCTTGTTCGGTGGACGCTCTCAGCACCATGAAGGAAGCGGTTCGGGAACAGGCCCTCAACCGGGTGGTCATCGCGTCCTGCACACCAAGGACCCACGAGCCCCTGTTCAAGGCCACCGTAAAGGAGGCGGGTCTGAATCCCTACCTGCTGGAATTCGTGAGCATACGGGAGCAGGCTTCGTGGGTGCACATGAACGAGCCCGAAGCGGCCACGCAAAAAGCCAAAGATTTGGTCAAGATGGGTGTGGCCAAGGCGGCCCTGCTCGAAGAGGGGGAAGAAATCCGTCTCCCTGTGGGCCGCGAGTGCATGATCGTGGGCGGCGGGATGGCGGGAATGAGCGCGGCCCTGTGC
>CAYVUX010000438.1:0-3733 GCA_964455075.1 uncultured Desulfobacteraceae bacterium
CCTCTCCGACCTTGACCCACGCGAGCCCCCGGGCTCCATGTTCCGACGCCGTTTTGGAGAGCTCGTCCAGATGCTTCCTGGAAAAAGCTGCGGCCCCCCCCTTCACGCACACGGCCTTGACCGCCCCTTGCTCCTCAGCGACCTTTTGGAACACCCGGAACTCCGACCCGGCCGCCGTTTCCGTGATGTCCCGAAGTTCCATGCCGTAGCGCAGGTCCGGGCGGTCCGTTCCATAACGGTCCATGGCTTCCCGATACTCCAGCCTCTGTATGGGGGACTCCATTTGGAACTCCAGAATCTCGCGGCAAAGCTCGGCCATCATGCCTTCGAATACGTCCATGACGTCGTCCTCGCGGACAAAGGCCATTTCGAGATCCACCTGGGTGAACTCGGGCTGGCGGTCCGCCCTCAGGTCTTCATCCCGAAAACACCGGACAATCTGATAGTAGCGGTCGAACCCGGCCACCATGAGAAGCTGCTTGAAAAGTTGAGGGGACTGGGGGAGCGCATAGAAAAGACCCTTGTTGGCCCGGCTGGGCACCAGGTAGTCCCGCGCTCCCTCCGGCGTGCTCTTTGTAAGGACCGGGGTCTCCACCTCCACAAAGTCCAGGCGATCGAGGTAGCGCCGGATCAAGGAGGCTATCCGGTGCCGGGTTCGAAAGGCGGAAAAGACCCGGTGCCTTCGAAGTTCCAGATACCGGTACTTCAAACGCAGCGTTTCCGAAGCGTCCACTGCGCCGTCCACCTGAAAGGGGGGCGTCTCTGTCCGGTTGAGGATCTTGAGCTCCGCGACCTTCAGCTCGATCTCCCCGGTGGAGAGGCTGGGGTTCTCCTGGCCTTCGAGCCTCGGGGACACCGTTCCCTTGACCGCCACCACCCATTCGTTTCTCAGAACCTGGGCCCTTTGGTGGCTCTCCTCGTCCACCCGGGGGTCGAACACGATCTGGGTAATGCCTTCCCTGTCCCGCAGGTCCACGAAAATCAAATGGCCCAGGTCCCTCCTGCCGTTCACCCAGCCCATCAAGACCGCTTCGCTCCCGACGTCGCCGGCCCTCAGCCCGCCGCAGTCATGGGTCCTCTTCCACCGGCCCAGGGTGTCCATCCGCAGTTCACTGCGCTCCACGGCGTCTTTCGCAGATCCTTTCACGGCTTCTCCTCCGCCCTCATGCCTCATGAACCCCCGCCTTTCATCAGCCGGGCGGGTCTCAAAATCCCCTCCAGTTTCTCCGGGAGCCCGTCGAGGGCGATTTCTTCCTGCGATTTGCTGTTCATGTCCCTCAAGGTGCCTTTTCCCGAGGCAAGCTCCGCATCCCCCACAATGAGCACCTTGTCCGCCCCGAGCCGGCCCGCCCGCTTCATCTGGGATTTGAGCCCCCGCGATCCATAGCCCATCTCCACCCACAGCCCGGATTTCCTCAGGCCTGACGCCCACGCAAAGGCTTTCCTTTCCGCGTCCTCGCCCAGGGCGGCGATAAAGAGATCCGGGGTCCGGGGCCTGGACTCGAAGTTCTCTTCAAGGAGCGCCACCACCCTTTCCATGCCCACGGCGAAGCCGATGGCCGGAACATCGGGGCCTCCGAGGAGAGCGAGCAGCCCGTCATAACGGCCTCCGCCGGCCACGGCGTTCTGGGACCCTAGGCGCCCGGTCTGGATCTCGAACGCCGTGCGGGTGTAGTAGTCGAGCCCCCTCACCAGCCTGCGATCCACCACGTACGGGATGTCCACGCTGTCCATGTATTGCTTCACGCCTTCGAAATGATCCGCACAGTCGGGGCAAATGAAATCCAGCATGGACGGCGCGGAGGCCACGGCCTCCCCGCAGGCAGAGACCTTGCAGTCGAAGACCCGCAGGGGATTCACCTGGGCCCTTCTCCGGCAGTCCGCACACAGCGCATCCATGCGTTCAGCGAGATAATCCACCAGCTCGTCCCGAAAGCCCGGCCTGCACCGCGGGCATCCCAGGGAGTTCAAGCGCAATTCCAGATCGCGGAGTCCCAATGTGTGAAACAAGTCCGTCACCATCGCGATGATTTCGGCATCGCTCCGGGGCCCCGGGTCTCCGAAGAGCTCCGCGTTCACCTGGTGAAACTGCCGGAACCGACCTTTCTGGGGGCGTTCGTGCCGGAACATGGGCCCCATGCAGTAGAGCTTCTGGGGCGCCATTTCCTGATCAAGGCGGTTCTGGATGTAGGCCCTGGCCACCGAGGCCGTGGCCTCCGGCCGGAGGGTCATTCCCCGGCCCTTGCTGTCCTTCAAGGTGTACATCTCCTTGGAGACGATGTCCGTTTCCTCCCCGATGCTTCGGCTGAAAAGCTCGGTCTTCTCCATGATCGGGGGAAAGATCTCCCGGAAGCCGTATGCTTCGAACACCTCCCGGGCGGCCGCCGCCACCCTCTGCCAGATTTCCGCCTCCTCCGGCAGGATGTCTCTGAATCCCTTTATGGTGGTAATCTTCAACGGGCTTTCTTTCCTCCTTCCCGGGTTGACTTTCCCGCCGCGGCCCGGATCCCCCTGGCCGCGGACACGCTCGTCTTCCCGACCCCGCCTTTTCCGGCAAAAAAGAGTATTCTCAACGGCTCCTCCTCTGTGGAAAACGGGCTTTCTCCTCCCTTATCGTTTTTCTATAGCACACTCCGCGCTGGATGAAAACGCCCGGCCGTTCAAGGCAGCAGGGCGAAAAAAGGCCCGTCCCGGCCGCAACGGGCCGGGACGGGCCAATTGGTAAAAGCCTTGTGAAGGCCGAAGACCGAATCGCCTTCCAGCCTCACCAAGGGCTAGAGGGTGTCAAATTCGAACTTCACCCACGGCGTCTCGCATCTCACGCGCCCGTCCGTCTCCAGGGCCTGCGCTTTCAGCCGGACCGGAGCCAGCTTGATGTCCGTGACAGGGATGTTGAAAAGCCCCCATCCGTCCGCGCCGTTCGTATCCGTCCAGGATCCCTGGACCCAGCTCTCGTCCAACGGATTGGGCTTCCAGGACAAGATGAACTTCACGGCCGCGGGATCCGGACAGGCCTGGGCCGCGAAGGTGAGCGTGGTGGTGATGACATCCCCGTCCACGGGCTTCAAGAGCGTAATGCAATCGCCCGCCTCGCAGACCCGGCAGCCGTGGGGATCCACGCCGGAGCACGGAGGCGTGGCAGGACACAGATCCCACGCGTCGATCACACCGTCGTTATCCGAGTCGGGGCAGTCCTTGCAGTCGTCGGACCCGCCGCCGTCGCAGGAGACCGTCTTGGAAGCGGAAGATGACCAGTCGCACACCTTGGCGGCGACCCCCACCTCGTAGGTGCCGGAAGCGGCGATGCTGCCCGTCCACTTCTTGGTGCTCGAGTTGTAGCTGAGCGGCACGTTTTTACAGGTCCCGCCCTTGCAGGCCTTTGCGTCCAGGTCGTAGAGGGCGAGATAGCCGGTGTCCGGGAGGGTGGCTCCGCCCGCGCCGATGAGCTGGGCCTCCACCGTCAGCTTCCCGCCCCGGCAATAGGCGTTGAGCGAGATGTTGAAGGAGCACTTGATGATGTCGGCGATCTTGTCGATGATCGAGGCGAAACTGGTGGTGGTCCGGATCTCGAACCAGGTTCCCCCGGTGTCGGCGGCGATCTTTTTGACCGAGGCTTTATTCGGGCCCACCACGTGCACCACCACGCCGTTCGAGACCAGCTTGGAGATCACCCCGTTCAGGGTGTTTCCCTCGGCGTTGCAGGAATCCCCATCTCTGTGGGGGGGCGCGTCGG
>CAYVUX010000439.1:0-3725 GCA_964455075.1 uncultured Desulfobacteraceae bacterium
CCCGGCTCGCGCCCCGTTTCACGGGACTTGGCCGGGATGACGAATTGCGACACAGTCTGGGACGGAGTGAGAGCCGCAAATCGGGATATTTTTTATGGCAAATGACGTGCTCCCCCTGTATGAACTCAAAGAACGGCTCCGGAGGAGTGAAGAGACGATCCGAATCGCAGGACCGGGCGGTTCGGCCCGGTCCTATTTCCTGACACGATTTCTGGCCGATCTACAACGCCCGTGCGTAGTGGTTGCCCCGGACAGGAAGGAAGCGGAAAGGGTGTACAAAGAGCTTCAATTTTTCCTGTCTGAATCCGGTCCGGGCGATGCCTTCTCCGGGCGCCTTCACACTTTCCCGGCCTATGACCTCACGCCGCTCACGGGGCTCAGCCCACACAAGGAGGTGGTCACGCGGCGGCTGGAGGCCCTTTATGCCCTCCTGTCCCACAAGAATCCCGTGGTGATCGCATGCCTGGATGCGATATGTTTTCGTATCCTTCCCAAGTCTTCCTTTGTGGGGGCCCTGGAGTACGTGGAGTCCGGCGAGGACCTGGAAAGGGAGGCGCTGATCGAGAAGCTTGAAGCAAACGGCTACCAGCGGGCCGCCCTCGTAGAGGAGCGGGGCGATTATTCCGTCCGCGGCGGACTGGTTGATCTCTTCGCCCCGGCGTACTCTTTCCCCCTTCGCCTGGAGTTCTGGGGGGACCGGCTTGAATCCATCCGTCAATTCGACTCGGTGAGCCAGCGTTCTCGGAAACCCCTCCGGGAAGCGGTTCTGCTTCCGGCAAGCGAGATCGTCATGGCCCGGGAGAACCTGAAGCGAGCCCGATCGATGGGCCGGCTGCCTTGGCGCTCCGGCCAGGGGTCGGCGTTTTCGGGGCAGGAGGCCTGGCTCAATCATTTCTATGAACGGCTGGACAGCCTCTTCGACTATCTGCCGGAAGAGGCTCTCGTGGTGTCCCTTGAACCGCATCGTTTCGAGGAGGCGTTCGATCGCGTTCGGGGCCGGTTCCTGGAAGACGTAAAGCGGTTCCGGAACGAAGCCGCTGAAAAGGGAGCGCCGTTTCCGGAGTGCGAAGGGCTCCTGGCGCCTTTCCTTGAGATTTCATCGCGATTTGATCGATTTGAAGAGGTCGCCTTTGACTCTTTTCTGCTGGAACGGCCCGGGGAACCAGGAGGAGAGAGTGCCCTGGAGGTCCGCGGAGCGCTGGAAATGGATGCCGGCCTCGAAATGAGGCTTGCGGGAGAAGGCCGCGTTTCCCTCGCCCCCCTGGCGGAAAGGATCGCCCAGTGGCTGGAGCACGGCGGACGGGTTGTCCTTGTGGTCAGAACGGAACAGCAGGGTGCTCGTTTGAAAGAGATCCTGGAGAATTACGAGGTCCACACGGAGAGCGTTGTGAACCGTTGGACGGATATTCCTCAGAAGCCGGACCTGTATATCTGCGTGGGGAAGATCACCAAGGGCTTTGTTTGGCCCGACGTGGGCCTTTACGTGCTCTGCGAAGACGAGATCTTCGGTGCAAAAAGAGGCAGAGGCGGAAAGAAGGGGGCCTCCGAGAGCGGTGGCTCGGCCGTGGCACATCTCGGCCAGATCAAATCGGGAGACCCGGTGGTCCACGAGGAGCACGGAGTGGGCATATTTAGAGGTCTCAAGAAGATGGAGATCGAAAACAAGGCGAACGATTTTGCCGTCATTGAATATGCTCGTCAGGACAGGTTGTATATCCCCGCGGATCGCGTAAGCATCCTACAGAAGTATGTTGGCGTGGAAGGGGCGAATCCAAAGCTGGATCAGCTCGGCGGAAGATCCTGGAATGTAGCCAAACAGAAGGCCAAGAGATCCGTGAAAAGAATCGCCAAGCAGCTCATCGAACTCTACGCCCTCCGGAAGTACCGGGAAGGGTACGCGTTTTCCCCACCAGACCCCTTTTACACGGAATTCGAGGCTACCTTCGAGCATGAGGAAACCTCCGATCAGGTAAAAGCTATCGAGGATGTCATAGAGGACATGACCTCGGAGCGACCCATGGACCGATTGATCTGTGGAGATGTCGGCTTCGGCAAAACCGAGGTTGCTGTTCGTGCTGCGTTCAAGGCCGTTTCAGACGGCAAACAAGTGGCCCTGCTGGTCCCCACCACGGTACTGGCTGAGCAGCATTATGAGACCGTTCACGAGAGAATGCATCCGTACGGGATTCGGACTTCGATTCTCAGCCGGTTCAAGAGCCCGGCTGAGCAAAACCGCATCCTCGCCAAGCTGAGGTCCGGCAAGCTGGATATCATCATCGGAACCCACAGACTCCTTCAAAAAGATATCCATTTCAATGACTTGGGGCTTTTGATCATTGATGAAGAACAACGCTTCGGGGTCAAACAGAAAGAGGCCATAAAAAAGTACCGTTCCCTTGTGGATGTGTTGGCCTTGACCGCCACGCCCATACCGAGGACCTTTCAGATGTCTCTTATCGGTGTAAGGGACCTGAGCATCATTGAAACCCCTCCCGAAGACAGGCAGGCAATACAAACCTATCTCGCTCCATATGAAGATGCCCTCATCAAAAGAGCCATAGAGACCGAGCTGGGACGCCGGGGTCAGGTGTTTTTTGTTCAAAACAGGGTGCAGGGAATCGAAAAGATGGCGGAACATCTGAAGCAGCTCGCGCCGCGGGCGCGGTTTGCGGTTGCTCATGGTCAGATGAAGGCAAGGGATCTGGAAAAGACCATGGTGCGTTTCCTGAAAAAGGAAATCGACGTCCTGGTTTGTACGACCATCATTGAATCCGGCCTGGACATCCCTTCCGCCAATACCATTATCATCAATGAATCCGACCGCCTGGGGCTGGCTCAGATCTATCAGTTGAGAGGCCGGGTGGGGAGGTCCGAACAGCAGGCGTATGCGTACTTGCTGGTCTCAAACGGGGCCGGTCTGACGCGGGATGCAGAAAAAAGGCTGAAAGCCCTCATGGATTTTTC
Organism: uncultured Desulfobacteraceae bacterium; assembly: GCA_964455075.1. Classification (GTDB taxonomy): domain Bacteria; phylum Desulfobacterota; class DSM-4660; order Desulfatiglandales; family Desulfatiglandaceae; genus CAYVUX01. The sequence continues at coordinate 2,965 of CAYVUX010000439.1, forward strand.
CCATTTGGGGGCGGGACTTCATCTGGCGATGCATGACCTCAAGATCAGGGGAGGCGGAAACATCCTGGGATACTCCCAGTCGGGCAATATATCGGCTGTCGGTTACGAACTTTACGTGAAGTTGATCGAACGGGCGGTTCGAGAACTCAAGGGAGAGGAGTGGCACGATGAACTCAACCCTGAGATCAATGTGGGCATTCCGGCGTTTTTGCCCGAAGACTACGTCATTGATGAAGATGTACGGCTGAACCTGTATCGAAGGTTGTCGAGTCTCCGGGAACGGCCGGAGTTGGATGCAACGGCCGAGGAGATCCGGGACCGTTTCGGCCCTCTTCCGCCGGAGGCGACAAACTTGCTCGGACTGATGGGCTTGCGGCTGATTGCCAAGAACCTGGGAATCAGCAGGATGGATGCGGCCGGCCGGTTTGTCACATTGACTTTTTCGTCCCAGAACAAGATAAGTACCCAAGGGTTGGTCCAAGCGGCAACGAGGGAGCCCGCGAAATACCGGTTTGTCTCGCAGGAAAGGCTTCGGGTTGACCTCGGCCGCATTTCGCTGCCTCGGGATCTCGAAAAGATCGGTCAAGTTCTGGAATCGCTAAAGTCGGTGGAATAGAATGCATCCTGCCGGTTTCCGGGAGTTGAACCCCCGGAAAGATCCGCTGCCGGCACGGAAACTCCTTGCGCATCTGGCGAATTCGTGGATAGGCACAAGCGGACGCAAACTGGAATTCCGATATAAGGATTAAACGAGGAACTGT
>CAYVUX010000440.1:0-2673 GCA_964455075.1 uncultured Desulfobacteraceae bacterium
CCTTTTTATACGGCCGCCTCTTCTCTATCCCAGCTTCTCCCCGCACTGGTTGCAGAAGCTGGAATCGGGGAGATTCTCGGCCTTGCACTGCGGGCAGAATGCCGAAACCGGCTTCTTCTCCACCGGGGTCCCGCAGCGCGAGCAAAATTTGGCATTGGCAGTCAGGTTCTTTCCGCATTGGGAGCACTGGTCGAAGACTAGTTGCTGGTGTCCGCAGTACGGGCAAAACTTGGCGTCCTCTGCGACCGGGTTTCCGCAGTCCGGGCATCGGGCCTCCAGAGCACCGCCTGCGTGGGGCGCGCCTCCTCCCGGACCTTCTCCTTGTGGGCGCGGCCGGAGGGCATCAGCGAACATGGCGGGCATCATAAAGCCCAGGCCCATCCCCAGGCCCGAGCCCGCATCGCCGCTCGATTCGGAGGCCTTCTCCATGGCCATGGCGGCCTTCATCTTCACCAGCCGGTCCAGGTCCTGGATCACCCCCAGTCGGCTCTTGTCGTCGATGGCCTGCTGCACTTCGGGCGGCGGTGTCACAGAGGTCACATAAAGATGTCGAAGCCCGAGCCCGAAATGGCTGAAGTCTTCTTCCAGGCGCTTCTGCAGCCCTTCGGAAATATCGTCGTAGCGTCCCGGCAGATTGAACAGGCTGTCCAGGTTTTCTCCCAGATAGTCATTCAGGCGCGAGACGATCACCCGTTTCAGGTAGTCTTCGACCAGTTCGGTGGTGTACATGCCCATGGTTCCCACCAGCGTATTGATGAAAAGCACAGGCTGGACCACTTGAACGTTGAACACCCCGTGGGCTCTCAGTCGAACGAGCCCCAGCTCCGCATCCCGAAACGCCACAGGATCCCGCGTCCCCCACTTGAGGTTTGGAAACACCTTCATGTTGACCAGGTACACTTCCGCCCTCAGGGGGCTGGTAAGGCCCCACGGGATAGCCATTAGCTTGTTCAGAACGGGGATGTTGCCGGTCTTGAGCGTGTGACGACCGGGGCCGAACGCATCCACCGCCTTGCCCTTGTAAAAGAGGACCCCTGCCTGGCTTTCCCGAACGGTAAGCTGCGCCCCGAACTTGATTTCCCCGGAGCCTTCCTCCGGGATTCTATGGACAAGCTCCTGCCCCGTTTCGTCGAACCACTCAATGACCTCCAGGAACACAATGTTGTTGGTGCCCATAAGATTCCCCCTTTCCGGTACTCCAGGAGACTGTTGGAAAACACCCGTCTTCCCGCTGAAGCAGGATCTCGCGAACGGCGTTGCGCTTGTCCTTCATCACTGAGGCCTACAGTAAGTACTCCTCTCCTCATTCCTCAGGTCTGCGGAAGCCTTGCATCCGGATGCTTTCCAACGGTCTCCAATAAAGCAGTGATTCGACAGTCCCCCGGCGAACCCCCGCCCTTCTTGAGCCTGACCGGAACGGCGGATTTTCAAGGGCCTCCTTGATTTGCTTGATCTGCTTGATCCCAGGACCTCTTCAGACGGACGCAATTGTGTAGCGGGATCTCACGGGCGCCCGAAAAACATTTGGAATTGGGCAACGACCAGCGCCCCGTTTCGTGAGCACAAGCTAGTATAGGAACGGGGGCTGTCGGGTGTCAAGCGGGAAGCCGACTCCTCGGGTTCCCGCGGCAGTCTCCCGAGAAAGGGCTTGATGTGATCCCAAGCATTGCGCTACTGTGGTTCCGGATTAGAAATGGTTCGCGGGCAAGCCCGGTCCTACAGGGAGTTGGGTAGGGTTGCTGCGACACGGCATGCCGGGGCACGAGATTGTGCGGCAGTTCGTCATCCCGGCCAAGTCCCGTGAAGCGGGGCGCGAGCCGGGATCCATAAGTTCACAATATGATGGCATTTTCCTTGATTCCGGATCTCTCTTTGCTCCGCGTCGTTCGTCCGGAATGACGCTTTTTTTGAATTGCGACACAGTCTCACACGCCGGAACTGATGTGCCAATCTCGGATGCTGTCGGTATTTTTCCCGCCACGAGGGTACCCATGAAGATCGCCCTTTGCCAAATCAATCCGGTGATCGCAGATTTCGAGCACAATATTTCTCTCGTTGAAGAGGGCGTGACCCAGGCCAAAAAGGCCGGCTGCGACCTGGCCGTGTTCCCGGAGATGTGCCTGATGGGGTATCCGCCCAGGGACCTCCTCGAAAAACCGGCCTTTGTCCGAGAGAGCATTGTCCAAATGGAGCGCCTCGCCGCGCGAATCCACGGAATCGGCGTCCTCTGCGGCTGGGTGGACAAAAATCCCAAGAGCACCGGCAAGCGCTTGATCAACAGTGTCGCCCTTATCCGGGACGGGAGGGTCGTGGACAAAGGGGGCAAAAGGCTTCTCCCTGCCTATGATGTATTTGATGAAACCCGCTATTTCGAGCCCGCCCCGCACAGCCTCGTTTTTGAGTGGAATGACTTGCGGATCGGAGTGACGATCTGCGAAGACATCTGGATCGTGCAGGACATCCCCAATATTCCACGGTACGAGCTGGACCCCGTTGCCGAGCTCGCCGGGCGGCAGATTGACGTCCTCATGAACATCTCCGCCTCCCCCTACAGCCTCAATAAGGGAGAAACAAGGCTCAAGATTCTGAAGGATCTTTCCCGGAGGCACGCCATCCCTTCCGTGTACTGCAACCAGGTGGGAGGGAACGATGAGCTCCTGTTCGATGGGTCCA
>CAYVUX010000440.1:2683-3716 GCA_964455075.1 uncultured Desulfobacteraceae bacterium
ACTGATCCGTCTCGCCCGGCAATTCGATCCGGACTTCCTCGTCTGGGACACCGAAGCCTCCTACGAGGAGATCCGGGACCCCTGGCCGGCCGAGGAGGAGACGATCTTCAGCGCTCTGGTCCGCGGAACACGGGACTACGCCGGCAAGTGCGGCTTCGAGCGCGCCCTGGTGGGGCTGAGCGGAGGCATTGATTCTTCCCTGGTGGCGTGCATCGCCCGGGACGCCCTGGGTCCGGAAAATGTGATGGGCGTGAGCATGCCGTCGGTATATACATCCCAGATCAGCAAGGACGGAGCGCGTCTTCTGGCGGAAAACCTTGGGATCCGCTTCGAGGAAATCCCGATCCAGGAGCTTTTCGGGTCTTTCAAGGGGGCACTGGAGCCTATGTTCCAGGGGCTTCCCGAAGACGAGACGGAAGAAAACATCCAGGCCAGGATTCGAGGGAACCTCCTCATGGCCCTTTCCAACAAGTTCAACGCGTTGCTTCTCACCACGGGAAACAAGTCCGAATTCGCCATGGGCTACTGCACCCTTTACGGGGACCTGACCGGCGGACTCGCCGTGATCTCCGACATCCCCAAGACCAAATGCTACCGGCTGGCCCGGTACATCAACCGGGACCGTGAGATTGTCCCCGAAGCCGTTATCGAAAGACCGCCCTCCGCGGAACTCAAGCCGGACCAGACGGATCAGGACAGTCTTCCCCCTTACGACATCCTGGACGACATCCTCGAGGCGGGCATTGAAAAAAACCTGGGCTACGAAGAAATCGTGGCTCGGGGGCACGACCCCCGGATCGTCGCGGACGTCCTCCGCCGGCTGGCGTTCAACGAGTACAAGCGCCGCCAAGCACCCCCGGGGCTGAGGATCACCGGAAAGGCTTTTGGAATCGGGAGAAGGTACCCGATAGCGCGCGGAAAAAAGGTCTTCTAAGGGGAGGCTTTTGGAAGCCACGCATCCGCTGCGTTACGCTCCTCCTGCGCATGAGCCCGTGTCGTAATCGAAAGGGAACGTCATTCCGGACGAGCGGCG
>CAYVUX010000441.1:0-3715 GCA_964455075.1 uncultured Desulfobacteraceae bacterium
CGGCTCCGAGACCCAGGGCGTAGGCATCGCGGATTGTGGCGGAAACAGACATGGTGGTGTTCCCGTGCCAGCACAGATCCGGTTGAAATTTCTTGAGCGCCATGATCTGGCTCTTGGTGTCCAGGGCAAAGAGCGACACGTCCTGGTCCTCGCCCACCTCGAACCCGAGAAGCTCGGCCTGGTCTTTTAGGGCCTTGATCGGGGCGCTGCAGTAGGGGCTCGCGAACATGTACGCGCAAGCGAATCGGGGTTTTCTCTTCCCGTAATCGGGATGGTTCGGCCATTTTTTGTCGTACCAGGCCGTGATGGCGGCCCGGGCATTGGTTGAATAGTCCGAAGAGAAGAAGAGATTGTACCGGCTCTTCTTGGGATCTGTCAGGTGCGCCGAGTAGGATGCGGAAACATAAGGGATCTCGTCCTTGTTCACAGTCGGAGAAAGGGCTTCCGTGTCCCCGGTTCCCCACCCCATGATGACGATGGCTCCAAGCCTCTTGACCAGCTTGTACTTGGTGATGGCTTCAGGGATCCGGTACCCGTAGTCGAACCAGGTGTACTTGATTTCCTTGCCGTTCACGCCTCCCTGCTCGTTGATGTACTTATACGCCTCGGCCATGCCCAAAGCATAGTCTTTGCCCACATCCGATGTGGCCCCGGTGGTATCCATGATCCCACCAATCTTGATCGTATCGGCCGCTGCGGTGCTGGAAAAACCCATCAAGAAGACGACGGCCAGGCACGGCACCAACAGCTTCAGCAGTGTGTGTTTCTTCATAAATTCCCCCTTTGCTCCTATGAAAGACTGTTGTTGACCTTTGTTGCCGACGATAGCGTTGGTACAGGAAAGATCCCTTCACCTCCTTTCTTTTTAGTAAGAAAACGGCCACAGATTAAAGTAATTCTTGATTTGCCACCAGCGATAAGCAAGACCGTTGGGCTCGTAAATGAGAAAAGCGCAGATGGCCAGACCGAAGGCCATGTCCTTGATGTAGGCGAATCCCATGAGCAGGCGCGGATAATACGCCGCCAGCGGAATCACTCCCATCTGGAGAACCTCCATGATCACCACCATGAAGAGGGATCCGAAAATCGCCCCGTGGATCGAACCGACGCCCCCGATCAGGATAACCCCCACCAGCCAGAGCGACCAGAACCAGGGAAAGTGCTCCGGACTCAGGGCGGCCGTGTTGCTGACCCAGAAGGCCCCCGCCACTCCGGCCATGAAACCCGCCACGAAAAAGGCAAGGAGCTTATACCAGACGATGTTGATCCCCAGGGCCTCCGCCGCGATGTCGTTGTCCCGGATGGCTATCCAGGCCCGTCCGGGCTTGGACCGGATCAGGTTCGCCAGGATGATGATCATCAAGGTGAGCAGCACGGCCATCAGGTAGAAGCTTTCCCGTTCGCTGTCCACGACTACCGGCCCTATCTTGATCGTGCCCGGCGGCAGGGAAAACGCCTGGCCCCTCCCGCCGATCTGGCTCACGTATTGCGTCAATATGAAATCCACCGTGATAAACTGCGCAGCCATGGTCGTGAGGATCAAGTAAAAGCCCTTCACTTTTGCGGAGGGAAGCCCGAAAAGAACACTCCAGAGGCCGGCGGCGACTCCGGCCACCACGATGCTGACGGGATAGGCGAGGCCCCAGTCTATAAAAAACTGCGGCCACGGGAATTGAAGCACCAGCATGGTGCTTGTGTACGCCCCCACGGCGATGAACGCGGCATGCCCCAGCGTAATCAAACCGGCGTAACCGATCAGGAGCTGGACTCCCAACGCCCCCATGGCCGTATAGCCCACCATGGTTCCCACACCGACCCAATATTCGGGAGCGAAGATCGGAAGACCGATGAAGACGACGGCCAACAGGAGGATCATCTTCCCCTTGATCACGTTGGTCTGCCACCACCCCTGATCCTGGGCATAGTTCCAATGATAATCACCACACGGTAGCCACACACTGGACATAAGACAACCTCGCTCGCACAGAAATGTTGGAATGCGCCATCAGACGCGCTCGATTCGCTCCCACCCCCACAGTCCGTAAGGCTTGAAAAGGAGGAACACCGCCATAAAGGCGAAAGGCACAATCTCCTTGACGCCGCCCGGAAAAAACTGATCCAGGTACGTCCCCGACAGGTTCTGAATAACGCCGATGATGATCCCCCCTACGATGGCGCCGGGCACGGAATTGAGCCCCCCCAGAACCACCGCGGGCAGCACAAGGAGCCCCAGGTACCCGACGGAAACGTTGATGCCGTTGATGTTCCCAAGGAGGGCCCCGCCCACGCCCGCGCTCATAAACGCAATGGCCCACGCAGCCGCATACACAAACCGGGCGCTGACACCCAGGGACAGGGCCGCGGTTTCGTCGTCCGCCGTAGCCTGCATGGACAGCCCCCACCGAGTGTATTTGAAAAACGCGACAAAGACAATCAGCAGCACGATGGCAAGGATGAACGACCACAGGTACACAGGCGAGATCATCAGGGGGCCGAGGACAATAGGTTTAATGGCAAATACGGGAGGAGTAAACACGCGGGTGTCCGTATCATAGATGAAATTCACCAGGCCTTTGAAGAAGAACGAAAGGCCCACGGTCACCATAATCACCGACAGGATGGGCTCCCCGATCAATTTGTCGAGAAAGATTCGTTCGGTCAGAATTCCCAGGACGATGCCCACCAGAAGGGTGAGAAACACGGCCGGGATAAAGGGGATACCCATCGAGTGAAAGGTCCACGTCGCATACGCCCCGATGATGGTCAACTCCCCCATGGCCAGGTTCAAGACACCGGAGCACTTGTAGATCAGGACCCAGCCGAGGGCCACAAGCGCATAGATCCCTCCGACCAGAATGCCCGTGGTCAAAGTCATCAAAAACAGCTCCATTCTTCACCCCCCTTGATTCGGTATCACGAAATCAGCAATAAGGATCCCGGCTCCGGGCCCTTTTGCTGCTTCTTATACGTTGACCTTCTGGATGCGCAGGTCGGTCTTAATGCGCTGCTCCCTGCCGTCCTCATAGGTGATGGTTGTATCCATGTGGACCGTTTCGTTGTCCGTGTAGAGGGCGTCGACGATGTCCTTGTACCTCTCGGATACAAAAGCCCGCCTCAGTTTGCTCGTCCGGGTGAGCTCTTCGTCATCCGCGTCGAAGGCTTTATAGAGATTGACGAACTTGTAGATCTTTGCCGGGGGGGGCAGGTCCTTGTTGGCCTCTTCAATCTGCTTCTGCACCAGGTCGTACACCTGGGGCTTCTGGGAGAGTTCCGGGTAGCTGGTGTAATTGAGCTTTTTCTCGTCCGCCCACTTGCCCACCACCGAGTAGTCAATGCACATGACCGCCGCCACATAGTCTCTCTTGTCGCCAATGACCCACGCTTCCTGGATATACGGGCTGAACTTGAGCCGGGTTTCCAGGTACTGCGGTGCAAAGGGTCTTCCGTCGGAGAGCGTCATCACGTCCTTGGAACGGTCGAAAACCACCAGGTGCCCGTCCTCGTCGATGAACCCCCTGTCACCCGAGTAAAGCCAGCCGTCCACCAAGGTTTTCCGGGTGGCCTCCTCGTTCTTGTAGTATCCCAGGAACACCGAAGGGCTCTTGGAAATGATTTCTCCCTCCTCGGTGATCTTGACTTCGGTATTCGGAATGGGCGTTCCCACCGTGTCGAATTTGACATCGCCGTCGCGGTGTACAATGGAGATGCCCGCGAT
>CAYVUX010000442.1:0-3712 GCA_964455075.1 uncultured Desulfobacteraceae bacterium
CGAGACCATGAGGAACTATGATATCGGTTTGGGCGCTTCCCCGATTACGTTTACGGCCGATGACCACCGGCCCACTACGGGATGCCTCATTCAGGAGTGGACAGGCGAGAAGTTTCAGGAAGTGGAGCGCGTGGACCTGAAAGAGCGCTGGCCGGACAAGTGGGAGAAGGAATGGCTGGGATGGTAATCAACACCCCGTTACCCTTGGAGGCAGGTCTTGGAAGCAGCAGAGTCGATTCTTAGAATCAACAATATCGAGGTCAAGTACCATGAGGTCATCCTGGTCCTCAAAGGCGTGTCCATTGAGGTGCCCAGGGGCGGCATCGTGGCCCTTCTCGGAGCAAACGGCGCGGGCAAGAGCACCACGCTCAAAGCCATTTCCGGTCTTTTGAAAACCGAAGACGGCGAGGTGTCCGACGGGGCCATTGAGTACGAGGGACGACATATCCACCATGAGAGTGCGGCGAATATCGCCAAATGGGGGATCGTCCAAGTCATCGAGGGTCGGCGCGTGTTCGAGCACCTGACCGTCGAGGAAAACCTCAAGGTGGGAGCCCACCTCAGGAAGACGGGCTCCGTGAGGGACGGCCTGGAATTGGTGTACTCGTATTTTCCCCGACTTCGAGAGAAGCGGAACGAAACCGCCGGGTTCGTGAGCGGGGGGGAACAGCAGATGACGGTTGTGGGAAGGGCTCTTATGACCGAACCCAAACTGGTCCTGCTGGACGAGCCCTCCATGGGATTGGCCCCGATGCTCATCCACGAAATCTTTAATATTATCACCAAGCTCAACAAAGGGGAGAAGATCTCTATTCTCCTGGTGGAGCAAAACGCCAAGCTCGCTCTGAACGTGGCGCCCTATGCCTACGTCATGGAGACGGGAAGGATCGTCATGGACGATTCGGCGGAGTCTTTGAGCGAAAACGAGGATATTAAGGATTTTTACCTTGGCCTGGGCGAAAAGGGTAAGAGAAAGAGCTTCCGAGATGTGAAGCACTACAAGAGAAGAAAGCGGTGGTTAAGCTGATCTTGAGACCTTTTCCACATTGGAGCCGCGGAAAAGGTTGATTCCCCGGTTCCAAGAAGGAGGTTGTACTATGCAAAAGAGGCTGGTTTTCTTGACCCTGATGATTTTCGGCTTTGGAGTGATCTTTGCCTCCTGTGCCGGAATGAAGGCAAAGCCTACAGAAGACAATTTCAAAAATCCGGTGATCGCCTTGGATTCCGTAATGGTTCCCCAGTACGACGGATACTGGTACTACTCCAAAGGGGTAAAACCGACCAAGGGAGATCCGGGGGACCGCGGTGCTCCACTGCCGTTGTCGTTCTTGTTCACTATTGAGAACCCCAACCCCTATCCCGTCAAGCTGGACGGATTCAAATTTACCGTAGGCTTTGAAGGGTTTGATATGGTCACGGTAAACAACCAGGATACGTTCTGGATTCCGGCCAAGACAACGGACCAGGTGAGGGCGAACACGATGATCACCGTCCGTTCCGGACTGCTGAGCCTTCTGGTCACGGGAGGCTTTAAGCTCAAGGACAAGGGCTGGAGCCCCTGGGATGCCCTGGAGCGATGGTGGACAGGAGTCCCCGATGCGTCTGTGCCGGTGACGGTGCACGAGGGAGCCTTTACCTTTGGAGCCGACGGTGTCGTGAAGGTCCTTCCCTTTGAAGCGACCTATCCATAGTAGTCCAACGAGTTGATTGGCCCCTTGTCGCGGATTCCGCGGTAAGGGGCCTTTTTTTCTTCCGTCCCGGTTTTTCCTTCCAGCGCCCAGATCGTCCGTCCCTCTTTGTCGCACCGGTCGATGAAATCTCCGCAGTCCTTCCGGGCCCCAACGGGCCAAATGGGATTCGTGACTGAAGTCGCTCCGCAGGGGTGGCAATGGGTTTCTGTAGGAGCGGCGTGAGCCGCGAATATGCTCCGGCCGGCGTAATATATGCTTCTCGAGGAACTCCACTCCTACCGGCAAGACAAGGGAATTGCGTAGGAGCGGGCTTGCCCGCGAATCATCCCTTTGAAAAATATTCCGTTTTGCTCCAAAATGAGGAGTGGACCAGCGAGAGAGCCTTCTTTTTTGGTTCTTCCGGAAAATGGATACCTGGCGGCTGTCAGAGGATTCATCCTGTTCTTACGTCCTTATATCTTTGAAAGGGAGTGAGAAATCTTGGCATTCTGATTTTGGCCTGAGGGTTGACTCGTCATTGCGGGGAAAGAAGCTGTGTCGCAATTCGTCATCCCGGACAAGTCCCGGGAGGCGGGGCGCGATCCGGGATCCAGAAGTTCAGAACTCCTGACATAAGCCAGTAACCAACTGATTTAACGATGGTTTTTATAAAAAGCAGCGGAAAATTTAATGAAACGGTATTCCCGGAGAATTAGTCCTCGGGGGACCAGTTTTCAGGGTCTTACAATTCACACCGCTACGCTTATGTTTCACATCCTTAATGACCTAGGTCAGGAGTTCTGAAGTTATTAAAAAAATGGCGTTTTCCTGGATTCCGGATCTCCCTTGCTTCGCATCGGTCGTCCGGAATGACGTTTTTTCGGATTGCGACACAGCGTCTTCCGTTTTTTATTTTCTTTCAGAGGTACAAGCACGCGAAAACCGGAGGAGCCATTTTTATTTTGGAATGGTCAGGTATCCATTTTCCGGAAGAGCCTCTTTTTTGGGTCTGAGAGCCCGTTGGATTCCCGACTTATTGGAGCCTGTTGGAACTCCCCGGCTGCGGGGCTTCAGGGGACCTGAGAAGGGCTGCCTTTAACTACACCGCAACGGCGCCAGGTCAAGGGTAGTAGGCATCGCAGATGCGGGTTTCCCGACAGCCTCTGGCTGCGCATTTCATCGGATGTGGGTGATACTACGTGACTGTGCATGTTTCCCCTGCCATTGTGACGAGGATCCGGGAGATCGCGGAGGGCGATCTCCTGGTCAGCTTTTTTACTCCGGAAAAGGGATTCGTCAAGGGAGTGGCCAAAGGGGCTCGCAAGAGCAGGAAACGTTTTGCAAATTGCCTGGATGTTCTCAGCCTGGCAAGCATGGAATACGAGAAGAGAAGAAGGGGAGAACTGCACCACCTCCATTCCTGCAAGCTGATACACGGCTTCCCCGGAATCCGCTCCAATTTTGCCTCCATGGCCCTCGGCGGGTACATGTTGGAATTGACGGAGGTGCTTTTTCCTCAGGGCGTGGCCGACAGGGACATGTTTGATCGTCTGAGGGCGTGTCTCATGGCCCTTGACGAGGGAGTGCGGCAGGACCAGTTGCTCGTCTATTTCCAGGGTGCAGCGATGGCCATTGGGGGATACGAAATTTCAATTCAAAACTGTTGCGTTTGCCGGAGGCGTTATGCGGGGCGGGGAAGGGCGGTCTTCGTTGCGGAAAGCGGGGGGATAGCCTGCCTCAAGTGCAGGCAGGAAACCAGGATGCAGCCCGGGCTTTCACCCGAGTCCTTAAAAGCCTTGGAGGTGATCCAGGGCGGGTCCTGGGCCGACGCAAAAGGTCTTTCATGGACCGATTCCGTGCTCAACGAGCTTAAAAGATTGCTTAAGACACATGTGCGGATGCAGATAGGCAAAGAACTCCGGTCGGAGAAGTACCTGGAGTAGACGACCCTGGAGGGGATGAGACCTTTGAAAAATGTTCAATTTTGTTCAAGATCAAGGAAGACGAGAATTTCAACCGCAGGAATATTCTGAATATTTTGA
>CAYVUX010000443.1:0-3698 GCA_964455075.1 uncultured Desulfobacteraceae bacterium
AGGGCTTGTCCGGGATGACGAATTGCGACACAGCCTGATTTTGCACGTGCTTTTGGGTCAGCTTCCGTCTTAATGGGCCATTCGCCCCCTTGTCAAGCGCCAAAAGGAGACATGGCCTGCGAAAGTGGAAGACCCGCTAAAGATCCTTCCGGGCTGGAGCGACCGCCTCCTGTGTTTTGCTCCTGAGTCTTGACTGGGGCGGATTTCCTGCTACCCTGAAAGGGGATGTGACGCCGGGAACCTCCTGAGCAAGGAGAAATGTTCGCGGGCAAGCCCGCTCCTACAGGGGTTGGCAAGGATATCTGTAGGAGCGGCTTTAGCCGCGAACAATACCTCCGGCTGGATGACAGAATCGATCGGAAGGGGTGCACCTGCCGGCAAGGAAAAGACGCTTTCTGCAGGAATGGACCCGCCTGCAAACAGCGCGTTCGCGGGCGAGCCCGCTCCTACAGGGGTGGTAAGGACATCTGTAGGAGCGGCGCAAGCCGCGAATGATGCTCTCCGGTCGGCGGGTATGACAAGGAGGTTTGCGGGAGGCCTGAACGCACCGGCGCAAGGCAGAGGGTTCTTTAGGAGCCGGTTTGCCTGCGAATGAGGCCCTGGGCCAGAATCTGAAACGTTCGCGGGCGAGCCCGCTCCTACAGGGGCTGGTAAGGATATTTGTAGGAACGGCGCAAGCCGCGAACCAAGATTTGCCTTTGGTGGCAAAATGGGCGCGATCGATCCCGCTCCTACTGAAAGGGCGGTTTTTCAGATGCACGCGAGACAGGAGTCGGCATGAAGGCAAAGGTGCGAGCCTGGGTTCTCAGGGGATTTGTCCTGTGCACCATTGCGGTGGGGTCGGGAATGATTCATGGGGCCGCCTGGGCTCAGGGCAGGATCGTTTTGGAATTTGGGGAACGGTCTTTTTCGGCGCAGATTCAGAGGGCGCCTTTCGCCGAAGTCCTGCAGAGAATACAGCAGGATTTGGGAATCTGGATCAAGGGGCTTTCCAATGTGTCCGACCGGCCCTATTCCGTGGAGTTTCAAGACATGACCATCCGGGGGGGACTCAAGAGAATCCTTTCTTCTGTTAATTTCAGCCTTGTTTTTGACGAAAAGGACAAGCTTGTCGGGATCATCCTGCTGGGGAACAGAGAGAGGTCCCGGCAGAGAGCAAGACCCGAGCCCCATCCCGGCAGAAGGCCGCCGAGACCCCACGGGAGACGGTAGAGCGGATAGCCTCACACAGGGAGGTGCGGGAGGTGCTGCAGCATGAAAAAAGAAGTCCTAACCAGCGACAGGGTGCCGAAAGCCATAGGTCCGTACAGCCAGGCGGTTCGGATGGAGAATCTGATTTTCACGTCCGGCCAGCTGCCCATCGACCCTGCCTCGGGGGCCCTCATCCCGGGGGATGTGGAAGCCCAGACGCGCCGGGTCATGGAAAACCTGAGCGCGCTTTTGGAAGACGCGGGAAGCGATCTCTCAAAAGCCCTTAAGGCGACCATTTATCTCGTCGACATAAGGGATTTTGCCCGTTTTAATGAGGTGTATGCGGAGTATTTTCCCTCCGTTCCTCCCGCTCGAAGTGCCTTTCAGGTAGCCGCCCTCCCCCTTGGAGCCAGGGTGGAAGTGGAACTGATCGCATCCCGTTGACCCGGCGTCGGGACCTGCCAAGGCCTCCTTTTTGGGACATGCGAAATTTGGATTCTTCGTAGAATTGGGATAGCTTTTGAAGAAGGGAAATACGCAAGATTTCCGCAGCGGGTTGTCTGTCCGCTACCATCTTTTTCTGGATCCCGGCCTCCGCCGCTGTGTCGCAATTCGTCATCCCGGATCCCGGATCGGAGTCCGGGACAGGGCGCGATTCGGGATCCAGAAGTTCCCGAAAACATGGCGTTTTCCTGGATTCCGGATCTCCCTTGCTTCGCTTCGGTCGTCCGGAATGACGTTTTTTCGAATTGCGACACAGTCTTCTCCGCCGCAATGACGGAGAAAGAGGCCCCGCTGCGGTGGGGATGCATGTTGTAGGAACGCCAAACGGTTAGAGACTGGCTTCCAGTTCTTCAAATTCGTCTTCGATTTGGTAAAGAAGCTGTTCGAGATTGTTCAGATCTCGAACGAGGAGTTTGTCCCGCGCCTGGTCCTTCAATGCACGGATTTTTCTTACGTGGGGCAACAGGCGGTTCTTCATTTCCACGGGGGTTTTCGGGTCCCGGTACAGGCTCACCAGGTAATCCGTCAGGGAGTAGAGAGAACGCTCTTCCTGGATGGCCTCCCTGTATGACATGCGCCTGAACAGGTCGGAGATGTTCGGAAACAGCTTCTGAAAAGGTTTTTCAAAAAAGGGGCTGATTCGGATATCGATCTGCATGTACTTGCTCATGGAAGGGCAACCTCGCCAATTCGTGACAGCCGGTCAAAGGTCTCAGGCCTTCAGGAAAGGTGGGAAGGTTCGCCAAGTGTGCCCAACAGCTATGCTGCGCTTTGGTGCTCTTTCATAATACAGCGGTTCATGACCACATCGATCCCGTGTTCTCTCGCCTTTTGCGCCGCTTCGTTGTGGACAACCCCGATCTGCATCCAAACCGCGCGGACACCCACTTCAATAGCCTGGTCCACGAAGGGAGGAACCCGTATCGGGTTCAGGAAGAGGTCGGCCATATCCACGGAAAAAGGGATATGGAGGAGGTCCTTGTAACACGGGCGCCCGAGGATGGTCTTCTGGCCCGGATTGACGGGGATGACATCATATCCATGATCCAGCAGGTAGCGGCCCACCCTGTTGCTGTCTCTCGATTCTTTGGGTGAAATCCCCACGATGGCAATCCGCTTGCAGTCCCTGAGCAATTGGTGGATCTTCTCCGAAGGAGTGGTTGACGAGGGGATTTCGCAGGCCGTCTTTTTCATAAGGATCGCAGCCCCGGGTTTACCCGGAACGCCTCATTTAATGATGTCCTTGATTTTTTCGGCCTTTTTCTTCGCGTCCATGACCTTGCCAACACCGGGGAACCGTCCAAGAGCTTTGTCCCGGACCGTTTGCTCGATATAGGTATACTTGGCCCCATGTTCAGTGTTTTCGCCTTTTTTCTCCTTTCTTGGGCTTTCATCCGGCTGCGGCGCTTCTTCAGAGATTTCCCTCTTTACATTTTTGAGCTCTTTGACGGCCCCGCCAAGACCCTTGCCGATCTCGGGCAGGCGTTTCGCTCCAAAGATGAGAAGGACAATGACAGCAATAATGATGAGTTCTGTTGGACCAAGACCAAACATGGCAGTTCCCCCTGGGTGTTAAGGGATGTTTAAAGACGCCTTTTTTTGTTCGAACTCGGGATCATGGAGACCTTTGCAAAACGCCCTCTTTTGCCCAATCTCTGCGTCATGCTCAAATTTCAATCCTCGAAATATTCAAATATATTCCTGCGGTAGAAATTCTCGCTTTCCTTGACGTTGAATCCGCCTGAGTCGGAAACATTTTTCAAAGGTCTCTCATGTTGTAATCCGTTCGGCTCCGAGCCGGTTTCCATCCATAAACGGCCGTTTTTCTGGTTCTTCCGGAAAATGGGCACCTGTTTGATTCGGAATAGCCCTCAGAGATGTCCCGGTGACGCCTTTAAGCCCTATCTTCTGGTTCTTCCGGAATTCGGGAACCTCTTAGAATTCAGATAGCCCTTAGGGCTCACTCAAAAATAACTTCCCATTTTCCCATCTCAGCTTCGGGC
>CAYVUX010000444.1:0-3684 GCA_964455075.1 uncultured Desulfobacteraceae bacterium
ATGGCATGGGCAAAACCTCGGTTCAAAACCAGTGCTGAACTGAGGGACCACGACCCTTTTTTGCCTGTAAAGCATTTTTTCCGCTGATTCTACAAGCGCTTCAATGGTCTCCTCTTTATCATATTCACCGATGCCGGCGCTGACCGTGATATCGCCGAGCCGCATATCTCTGACAGCCCTTTGGATACGTTCCGCCGTGATATGGGCGCCCCCCCTGTCTGTTCCAGGCATGATAACGGCAAATTCGTCTCCGCCGTAGCGACATGCAAAGTCCACCCTGTTTCTGTCGTTCCGCCGGATGAGTTCGGCCACTCTTTTCAAGGCACGATTGCCCTCCAGGTGTCCATGTGTGTCATTGTATCGTTTAAAATGATCCAGGTCAAAAAGAACCACTGAAAGCGGATTCCCATAGCGTTTTGCCCTGACAGTCTCCTCTTCGATCCTGTTGTAAAAATACCTGCGATTAAAAAGCCCGGTCAGGTCATCTGTAACAGATAATCGTTTAAGCTCCTGTTCCTGCCGCGCCTTTTGTTTTGCCGTCTTATGCCATTTAAGGGCTTTATGAACAGCAACAGGAAGCATCGACAGATATCCACCTGTCTTGACAAGATAATCGCAGGCCCCGAGCTTCATGGCCTTGACCGCGATCTCTTCATCCCCCTGGCCGGTTATCATGATCAGCGGGACATCAAATCCCTCTTTGGTTATGGATTCGATCACGCCCAGCCCGTCAAAACCGGGAAGGGAGTGGTCTATCAATATGAGAGCGGGCATGGCGCCGACCGGCAGGCCTTTCAGGTATTCCAGGCCGCTTTTCCCTGATTGTGCCCGATAAACCCGAAAATCGGTCTTAAGCGCGGATTCAATAAGTTCGGCATGATCCGGGTTGTCTTCGATCAACAGGATATACGCCAGGTTTCCCATGTTCATTTTGTTCTTGTTTGTTTATCAGCGCGTGTGATATTTTATCTAGATTTAGAAGAGTCTTGCCACTCTTGAGGAAAACCCAGAACATTATATTGCGTAATGATGCGGTTTCAAAAAGTCAACCCTAAATTTTCGGCGCCGACAAGATTTTGCTGTTGGCAGTTAGGGGGTCCATTGTGGATATGCTGAAAATAATGATCATCGAGGATGAAAAGGACCACTTTGACCTCATGGCGCTCGCCATCAAAAAGGAGTTCCCCGATGCCGTGGTGGAGCTGTGTGAAAAGGCCGATCTCTGCCTTGGGAGGCTGGAGGAGGACGGCGTGGATATTATTATCGCCGATTATCTCTTGGCCGGGAGGACCGGTCTTCAACTCTTAGAAGACCTGAAAGAGCACAGAATAGAGGCCCCAGTCATTATGGTTACCGGTCATGGCGATGAGGGGCTTGCCGTAAAGGCCATGAAGTCAGGGGCGTTTGACTACGTGGTGAAGTCCGGCAGCTTCTTTGAATTCATCCCCGAAATCGTCCGTAAAGCCGTTCATGACAGGGAATTAAAGGCAAAGGTTCGGCGGGCCCAGGAGGAACAGGCGCGGCTTGAATCCCAGCTCCAGCAGGCCCGGAAGATGGAGGCCATTGCCACCCTCACCGGAGGCATTGCTCATGACTACAACAATCTGCTTACCACCATCATGGGAAATATCTCCTTGGCGAAGATGGAAGTAGGGGCGAAAGATCCCGTAATGGACCTTTTGAACGAGGCCGAGGAGGCCTGCCTCAAGACCCGGAATTTGACCCACAGGCTCATGAACCTGTCCAAAGCCGGTGCATCCATGCGAAAACCCGGGCCTATAGAGGACCTGTTGGAACAAACCGTGCGTCAGATTCTGACAGATACTGATATCGATTTCTCTTTTTTCATTCCTGAAGATCTGTATCCGGTTCATCACGATGCCCATCAGATGTGCCATGTCATTGAAAGCATCATAAGCAATTCTGTAGAAGCCATGCCCGGGGACGGTACCATAACGGTTACAGCCGAAAACATGAGGATTAAGGGAGATGATAGGGCTTCCGCCTTGCCTCTAAATGCAGGGCCGTATGTACGGATTAGCATCCAGGATGAAGGGGTAGGTATCCCGGAGGAGATTATGGACCAGATCTTTGATCCCTATTTTTCCAGCAAGGAGCGAGGCACTCAAAAAGGCATGGGCATGAATCTGGCCGCTGCCTACGCCATTGTTCGAAATCATGGCGGCCACATCACCGCAACCTCGGTTCCCGGTGAGGGAACCACGGTTTATGTGTTCCTGCCTGCTTGTGAAGACCGGGATTATAAAGGAATGGTGTCACATCTTGCATAGTGAATAAAACGCTTGATCTGAAACTGCATCTGATATAGATGTGACCTCATGGGCAGAGCATGGTGCATAGAATATGAGGGCGGGCTGTATCACGTCTTGTCCCGTGGAAATGAACGAAGGGACATCTTTCGTGACGACCGGGATCGCCTGACATTTCTGGACGTGATTGGCGAGATGACGGATCAGTATCGTGTTGATGTTTTTGCTTATACGTTGATGACCAATCACTATCACATCCTTTTGCGAACGAATGATGCCAATCTCTCCAGGAGTATGTCGGAATGGCAACTGAAAACTGACCCCCTTTGGCAACCGAAATTTGACCCCCCTAATGTTGTGAAGTACTCCTCTATGCTGGGGAGAGCACTAATCCGGTGGGAACGGAGGGAGCCCGTAAGGCGACCGGAGTTCCCCATCAGGGGCGAAAGGAGTGTACCATGAGCTACGTTGAGAAGCATCAATCAGCCTTATCTTCCGTAAATGAAGGAAATAGGAAGCGGCGTTTCCTCTCCCCTGAGAAGAAATACCAGCTGCTCCTGGAGGCTCAACGGGGCGAGCAGCCTGTTGGCGAGCTGCTTCGCCGCGAGGGCATCTACTCAACGGGCCTGGCCAGGATCCGGAAAAAGGTGAAGGAAGGGGCCCTGGCGCGTCTGGCCGATCGGCCCGGAAGTCGAAAGAAGGTGGTCTCCGAGAGCGAGTATGCGCGGTTGAAGAAAGAGCTCGAAGAGAAGGAACGGGTGATGGCCGAGATGGCCGTTGAGCTGGCGATCCTTCGAAAAAAAACGAATGGGGGTTCATGGGAGAGATAGGGAGCCGCTGGGTGCGTAAATGATGAGTTCAGGTGACAACTACCTTGACACCTACCGAAACTCTTCCCAAGTTTTCGGTCTGCGGCCTTGTTCATTCCTGCTATTCCTAGAAACACCTGCTCCAAGAAAGAGGACGCATCGACGACGGGCAATATCCTTGACTAGATCCTCTGGCCAATTAATCATCTGCACAACCTAAATTCTGAAAAAGCCTGCTTGATATATTCTTGAATATTTCCTCCGTATCGCGGACTTTGGCGAAATGAGCCCCTACAACACCATCATTGCTTTTCAAGCAAAAAATGGGCGCATGTGCTGTCTGTGAAAGCGGTACCACGCTGTGAAGGTTCGGAATTTCACCCAATTTGTATTCGGTATTCGAGGGTAAAAACGAGAATGGCTTTATCAACTCACTTTCGATCAAAGAAGGAGCTTGTCGAAGTATGCGTTCATAGGCAGATACGGGTTGGCGAGTTCCACGCACTCGTTTAGCAGTATATTGCTGAGTGACGTAGCCTAAGAATTGGGGGCGTGCGTCGGATAATCAACCACACGGTCTTGTCAGGCATCCCCTTTTTGGCGAG
>CAYVUX010000445.1:0-3675 GCA_964455075.1 uncultured Desulfobacteraceae bacterium
TCTTGAGGGGAGCACGTGCCTTTTTGATCTCTGCGAGTCCCTGGAAAAAATTGAATCTCTGGATGTTGAAGTGGTGTATCCCGGGCACGGAAAACCGTTTACGGATTTCGGAGGAGCCGTATCGAGGAGCAAACGGAAGGCAAGCGATTTTTTAAACCACAAAGAAAAAACGGGGGACTCTCTCCTCAAGAAGATCACGATCTACACGATTCTCATGCACAGGCAGGTGGATGAGGAGTCGTTTTTTGATTGCCTGATGGCGACCTATTGGTTCAAGGAGACGGTTGCTCTGTTTTTTGACGGCGAGTATAGGCGGAAATACGAAGAGGTCATGGGAGAGTTTCTGCGTCGCGGGATTGTCAGAAGCAAGAACGCGAAATTCGTTACTACGGTCAAGCCGTGACATGGATGTGAATATGACTTTCCTGCATTCAGGAAATCGGGACCCCTGCCCAGGTTCCAGGACAGGAAAAGTCTGGAAAAGCGGCCGTTATCAATTGACACCTCAGCGGGCGCATGGGTATCCTGTTGTTATTCAGCCGGGTTCACCAAGGAAGGGCTCTTGGAATCCGGCACCCGGGCTGGGTGTGGTCCGGCTGAAGCCGGGCAATTCTTTGAGAGTGTTTTTACCCCCTCCAAGAGAGCTTTACTACTTCGGAAATCGGAGCTTGCAGGACCAGGCAAAGCGCTGCCGGCGTCTGGCACTCTTGGCTGCTGTGGCAGTGCTCAACCGGGACGCTTGAGGAAGGCTGCCGAAGGGCCGCCGTACAGTCCCAACTCACAAGGAGGTTTTTATGCTCAAAGGAAGATTGGTCATGATGATGGTGGTTGCTGTAATACTCATCGGAACATTTTCCGCGCAAGCGCGGGCCGAATACCTGGGGGAATTTTGCTGGCTTGCCGAGCAAACCGGGGGAGAGGATCCGGATCCACCGCTCCTGCTCCGGCTTGGTATGTTCTACATGGGGGGAACCCATATAGTGGTGAGCGGGACGCTGCTCGAGGAAGGGGAACAGCCTTTCGCGGTGACCGGAAATCTGGAGATTCTTGCGGGACGTCTGGAGGGCACGCTCACGGGTCTGGCTACAGGAGCAATGGGTCGAATGACCTTGACTATGAAGATACGCATTGACCTGGACTTGAGCGGTTACTTCTGGACCGTGGAGACCGAGTTCGCCATGGCCGGCGAAGGAGACTTTTCCAACCCGGAATTTCTGGGAACCGAAGGGGACCTGACGTTCAGTCCCGCCTGCACGTTCTTATAAACCGGTTTCGAGGGACGCTGCATGTATGAATCCATCAGCAGAGGAGTGGAGTGATGGCGGAAAAGCAGAAAGTAGGGTGCGCTCGTCCGACTGGAGGCTTGGTCGGACAACCGGACGAACCAAAGGAACAAGAAGCTGCGCAACCAGCAAAGGAGGAGAAAAAGATGATTCACGTAGGGAAGCCGGCCCCGGACTTTGTGGCCCCGGCGTATCATAAGGGGGAGTTCACTTCTGTGAAGCTTTCGGACCATTTGGGGAAGTGGGTTGTTCTCTGCCTGTATCCGGGTGATTTCACGTTTGTGTGAGCGACCGAGATTTCAGCGGTCGCTGATCAGTACAAGGCGTTCCAGGAGCTTGGTGTTGAGGTTTTGTCCATGAGTGTGGACAGCGTCTTTGTACACAAGATGTGGAATGACATGGAATTGTCAAAGATGGTTGAAGGCGGCGTCCCTTTCCCCATGCTCGCAGACGGAGGGGGGAAGGTGGGCACGGCTTACGGGGTGTACGACGAGGAAGCCGGGGTTGAAAATCGAGGCAGGTTTATCATTGATCCCGACGGCGTGATTCAAGGCTACGAAGTCCTGACCCCGCCGGTTGGCAGGCACGTCTCTGAAACCCTGAGGCAGATACAGGCCTTCCAGCTTGTGAGAAGCACCGAGGGCGCGGAGGCTACGCCCTCCGGATGGAAGCCGGGCAAGATGACGCTCAAACCCGGGCCGGACCTGGTGGGGAAGGTGTGGGAAGTGTGGAAACCCGACATGGCGTCGGATTAGTATCGGTCTAAGCCCTCCACCTCTGGTGGAGGACCCGAAGGGGTTCTACTGTCTTGGGGAGATAAGTTCCTGAGATATGATGGACTCGTGGCGACTCCAAAACTCGTCACCCCGGATCCCGGATCGGAGTCCGGGACAGGCCCCGATCCGGGGTCCAGAAGTGTTTGAAAAGACTGGATTCCTGGTCAAGCCAGGAATGACGAAGACTTCAAAATCTGAATACCCCCTTTTAGGGGGTTACCTGAGGCCTCCCGCTCTGCGGGAAGAGAGCCTCACTCTCATCCCGGAACCGCCATTTTTTGGCAACCTGAAGGGTGGGTCAGCGGGATGGTTCGCGGGCGAGCCCGCTCCTACAGGTGGATCACAAAAATTTCTGCAGGAGCGGCTTTAGCCGCGGAGAACATTCTCCTGCCGGCGTTACAGGGTGGGAGCCGCATTTTTCAAAGGTCTCCTGGGGAGCGGCTGAGGGTTTTGGCGCGGTGACGACAAACCCGGAGGAATGAATCATGGAAATCTCGATTACCTACTGTGTACCTTGAAACTACCTGCCGCAGGCCACCAGTCTGGCGGCCGCGATCAAGGAGAAGCTCGGCATTGACGCGGAGCTCATCAAGGGGAAAGGCGGAATTTTTGATGTCGTTGCCGACGGGGAGCTCGTCTTCTCGAAGAAGAAGGCGGGCCGTTTCCCCGACAACGATGAGGTGCTCGGAAAGCTTGGCAAGTGAGAAGTAAAAGTCCCCGGCGAGCCGTCTGGGAGATCAAGGCGTCCCAAAGCCTCCCCGTATGCGCTCGGGGGCGCAAGTCAGCTTTCTTCTTCAGCAGTGTTCGGCGAAAAGGTTTTTCCTGACCGGGGTCGAGCAGCGGCTTGACTTTGAGGCAAAATCCCGCAGTTTTCAAAAGCCTCAACAAGGTGTGTTCAGCCGGATCTCCTGGCCGGGTGCGGAAACTCTGAAAACCGCTGGGTTGGCACAGGGTCTTATTCCGGAAACTTGAGCGTCACGGACTCTCCCGAGTCCTTGCGCTTCAACTTGACCCCGATCTCGACGCTGTCATTGCGAACACCGAGGATAAGGGGAATTTTGCCCTTGTCTTCCTCGATGTGGGTCATCCGGCGGACGGCTTCCAGGATTTTCTCACCGACTGCCGACCCGGGCGAGGGAAGTTCCGTATCCCGATATTCCGCGGTGACAACAACGTTGCCGTCGGGGGAGCGCTTTATCTTGATCTCTTTCGCGTTGTTGTTGATGCCGTGAAGCGTGGCGAGGGCCAGCCACTTCACGGCCGCCTCCTCCAGATCATCCGATTCGGACGGGATCCCGGGCATCTCCAGGAGGGGGTCCGTGGTGGCGAAGCAGTCGGCCATTTCCTGGACCTTCACGTGGATGTTCTGTCTGTCTTTCAAGGGTGCCGCCTTTCTGTGCTTGCGTTCCGCCCGATTTCCGCCTGCATGGCTGCGGCGAGGATCGAAGCGATCCTTGTTGCCCTTCTGCCGGGGTCTCAAGGCCGCCGGATCCAGGATTATGTGCCGGCGCTCGATCCGCGTGCGGGGGAGATGGCGCGCCGGGCTCGGTCGACTTAGGGCACACTCAAAAATAACTTCCCATTTTCCCATCTCAGCTTCGGGCCATCTTCGGCCG
>CAYVUX010000446.1:0-3674 GCA_964455075.1 uncultured Desulfobacteraceae bacterium
AATGACGAGTCAACCCTCAGGCCAAAATCAGAATGCCAAGATTTCTCACTCCCTTCCAAAGATATAAGGACGAAAGAACAGGATAAACGCTTTCGCAGCCGCCAGGTATCCATTTGCCGGAAGAACCAGATTTCTTTCATGCGCTTGCCTTCTTAGACACCCTGCGACGCGCGTAGTTCCCGCTCGCTCTCATTTTGTGTTTGCCCCGAAGGCATGCAGCCGATCTTTCGCCCCACCAGGGAAATCTTACCACATCCCCGCAAGAGACCCAAAGCCTGCGATTTTTCCTGCCACCCCGCTTCGAAGTCCCCCGGGCGGGCCGCCAGGTTCATCGCGATCGAAATGGACTTCAGAAGTTCCGTATCCGGTGGAAGGCTTCTCCATATCCTTTCGATTTCGATAGCAGTCCCGAATTCGATTTGGATTATTGAACTTTCGCCTGTGTCGGGGTGTACTGACCGGAAGCAGCATGGTTCGCGGGCAAGCCCGCTCCTACAGCCGCATCACCGGTTTCATCGTGATCGAAATCGCTATCGCAATCGCAATCGGCTTGGGAACTTCCGTATCCGGTGGGCGGAAGACTCGTCCTGCCGGTGCGGGTTTGCGAAGGTCCCTCCTTGACACAGCAGCGGTTTCCGCCTATATGCCGGATACAGCAATCTTTCCCCTTCACATCGTCTTCGCCCTTCCTCAAACATGGAAGAGAATCCTCCACGGATCGTAAGGGCGGGCGAATCCGGAGGTCTCATGACCGCGAAAGTCCACCACACCGTTACGCTCCACCAGGGGCGGGTGTTCCGGCTCACCCGGGAACGCATCACATTGCCCAATGGGGTTTCCGCAGATCTCGAAATCATTCGCCACCCCGGCGCGGCCGCGGTGGTTCCCCTGGCGGACGAGCACACCGTGCTGCTCATCAGGCAGTACCGCCACGCGGTTGGCGGCTACATCTGGGAGATCCCGGCGGGCACCCTGGACCCGGGGGAAGAGCCCCTGGAGTGCGCCCGGAGGGAGCTGGTGGAGGAGACCGGTTTTTCGGCCTCGTCCTGGCACCGCCTGGGCGAGACGACGCCGCTTCCGGGCTACTCCGACGAGCGCATTCATATCTTTCTGGCCGCGGAACTGACCCCGGAAGCCCAAAACCTGGACGGGGACGAACTGCTCACGGTCCGCAGGACGCCGCTTGAAGAGGCCGTGGAGATGATTTACCGGGGGGAGATCCACGACGGGAAAACCCTCTCCGGCCTGCTCCTGGCCCGGCGGCACCTGGAATCCGGCCAGGCCGGGAACTCTTTGTGAACTACCCATGCATACGACCGTTTCCGTCAGAAAACTCCTGGCCGGCGAACCGGCCGCGGCATCCGCACCCTGCCGGGTGGATTCCGGAGGAACCTGGGATATCAAGGCCATGGCCCTTCCCTTCGAGGGGCTGGATCCCACAACCGTGAACGCGGCACTCAGCCTGAGGACCACGGTGCTTCTCACCCCCCATGACGACGGGTGGATCCGCATCTCCTCTGAGGGGTTCCCCTCGGAAGAGGAGCAACGCATTGACGATCTCCGGTTCACGCCCCCTTTTGGATTGTTCCTGGCCGCGGTCTCCCTCTTCGGGTTCCACGGACTGGACATCCGCATCCGTTCCCAGGCCCCGGTCCGATCGGCTCTGGGAGGGTCCAGCACCGCGCTGGTGGCCCTGATCCGGGCCCTCGCCGGGATCTCCGACCGGATGGGCCGCAAGAAGATCTCCCGGAGAGACATCCTCCACCTGGCCTACCATCTGGAGGACGGCGTGAGCGGAGGAAACTGCGGCCTTCAGGACCAGGCCGCCGCGGTTTACGGCGGGGTCCACCAATGGAAATGGAGGTACGGCCGACCCGGGACCCCCTACGAGCGCATCCGCCTCCTGGATGCCACGGGCCAAAGGGAGTTTTCCGAGCGCCTTCTCGTGGCCTTCAGCGGCACGGGGCACAGCTCGTCGCCCGTGAACAGAGGGTGGATCGAGGATTTTCTTTCGGGTCGAACCCGCAGCGGCTGGATCCGGGCCAACGAGTGCGTGCACCGGTTTGCCGGGGCTCTCCGCGAGAAGGACTGGCGGGCGGCCGCCCGATGCCTTCGGGAGGAGATGGCCATTCGCAGGGAAATCACCCCCGGTTCGCTCATTCCGATTACCGCGGCCCTGATCGCCCGGGCAGAAGAGGCGGGCTGCGGAGCGCGCTTTGCCGGCGCCGGCGCCGGAGGCTGTGTGTGGGCGCTTGGCGAGCCGGAAGACGTTGCCCGGCTCAAGCCCCTCTGGGACGTGTCGCTTCGAGAAACCGAAGGCGGGGGCGTGCTGGATTGCAGGGTGGATGCGAGCGGCGTTCGGCACGAACGTCTCCGGCACGGAGCTTGAATTCCGTCGGGATCGGGATCGCATTCCGCAAGTCCCTGAAGTTCGAAAGTGGCCGAGCAGGTTCAGCGGAAACAGGGTGGTTCGCGGGCAAGCCCGCTCCTACAGGCAGATCTCCGGGTTTATCGGATTCGAAATCGAAATCGCTATCGAAATCGGCTTCTTCATTCAGTTAAATTCCGATAGCGATCCCGATCTGGGACTGGATAAAAACTGTGGATTGGTACTAGCTCATCCTCCGACCGTAAACGAGCCCCAACTCTCCGGCGTCAAAGAGCTTCTTGAACTCTTTCAGGAGGGCGTTGGTGGCCTTTTCCACCATCAGGACGTCGCCCTCGCAGACCACGCTCATGTCCAGCTCCAGGACGGCATTTCTCAGCTCCTCGAACTGCCACAGGCATTCGTGGTCTTCAAATTCTCCGCCGATGCGCTTGTGGACGTCGATAATGGTCCCGATACAGTTCTCCACCCTCAGCCGGTACCTTCTCTTCACGTCCATCAACGACCTATGCCTTTCCCTCTTGTCGAAGAACTTCAAAAAACACCCGGTAGAACCTTTCGTGATCCGAAATGGCGTGCTCGAGGACGCTCGGCATTTCATCCACATCGTTTTCGCTGAAGACCATGTTGGCGCTCCAAGCAAATGCCATCATCCGGTCCATGGTTCTGAAATCTTTCCCCAAGAGGCCGAAAAAAATTCTTCTGCGAACAGACATGGGAAGGTTGTTCAGAAATTCCAGTACGGGGCTCTGATCCAGATCGATCCCGTCGAACCTGTCCGAGAGTAGGACCAGTTCGAAACGGTGCTGACGCAGCCTGGAAAGGGCCTTCGCTGTATTGGCGGCAACCACGCACCTGTATCCCAGGCCTTCGGCCGCATGCTGCAATTTGTTTACCAGCTCCTTCTCATTGAATGCGAGAAGACACAGCTTTACCCCCTCCTTGTAGTAATCAATCGGAAGATCCCCCTCCGGCTGAGCAGCCGCCCGCGCGGATGCGTCATCCGGCAGGAGCCTCTTCTCGGGTTTCTTCGCCTCCGCGGCATCCGTGCTCTTCACAGGGATTTTCGATTTGCACCGCGGGCAGCTTATGGCCAGGGTCTTTCCTTTCGGGATTTTCTCATCGGGGACATTCAACTTTGCTCTGCAGTTGGAGCATCGTACTTCCATGAATTCGGCTCCCTTCCAGTTTCGAGGCCTTTGAAAAATTCCCTAGTTTCCATCCATAAATGGTCTTTTTCTTCGCACCCCTGACGGGTGCTCAGTCCCCACCCTTCGGGCGGGTCCCC
>CAYVUX010000447.1:0-3669 GCA_964455075.1 uncultured Desulfobacteraceae bacterium
CTGATCTTGAAGGGAGCCGATTTGAGGGCGATGATGATCGAGAATGCCGTTTTGGGCTTGTGCGTCCTGGAGAGGTTGTGCCATCTGCTCCGGGACCGGATACAGGGAGCATACGGCGCCATGGAAAAGATTTGACGGCTTTGACGGCCAAGCTGTTTTCAGGCCCGGCGAAAAGGGGCGGCAGGTTTTCCGGGCCCGGGCGCCAAAGGGCGGAACTCAAGAGAGAAGCCCATGAAATCGGATATGGACAAGGAACACGAGGCCATGCTCGCCGAGGCCCGGGCGGCGATTGAGGTGTTCGGCACAGAGAGAGAGAACCTGATTCCTATTCTTCAAAGCATCCAGGCCCGGTGCGGATATCTTCCGGAAGAGGCGATTCACATGGCCGCGGGGCACCTGGGGATTGTCCCCTGCGAAGTGTACGGCGTGGCCACGTTTTACAACCAGTTCCGCTTCACCCCGCCGGGCAAACATCCTGTCCGGGTCTGCCTCGGGACGGCCTGTCACGTAAAGGGCGGGGATATCATCCTGGAGAACTTTGAGAGAAAGCTGGGAATCCGGGACGGGGAGACCACTCCGGACCGGGAGTTCAGCATTGACAGGGTGGCCTGTGTGGGGTGCTGCGCACTGGCTCCCGTGGCGGTCGTGGACGACACGGTGCACGGGCACGTGGCTCCCAGCAAGGTGGAGGGACTGATCCTGGGATTTCAGATAGAAAAGGAACGTGAACAGAGAGAAAGGCGCAAGAAAGAGTCCGGACAGTAATACGGACCCCCGAGAGGTTCTCGGGGCGCTTCAAGAGGAGGCTCGCCGGAAGCGGAAGAGTGCGGCGGACGCCGCCACCGCCATGATCACGGTGGGAACGGCGACGTGCGGCCTGGCTTCGGGGGCCTTGGAGACAAAGACGGCTTTGGAACAAGCCGTCCGGGACTACGGCATCGAGGCCCGAATCAAAGAGGTCGGTTGCATCGGTCATTGCTATGCCGAGCCGGTGGTGATTATGGAGAGGGAGGGTTTTCCGCCCATTTTTTACCACCAAGTCACCCCCGGCAAGGCCAGGATGCTGGTCAAGTCCTTTCTCCGGGAAGGCGATCCCCTTTTTGAGCACGTACTGGGCGCCATGGAGGAAAACGAGCTCATCCCGTGGGTGATGGACTTTCCCCGGTTCAACCAGGAAAGCCGGGTGGTCACCGAACTGTGCGGGCATATTGATCCGGATGATGTTTATGAGTACCTGGCGGAAGGCGGCTACGGAGCGATGGCCGGGGGCATCCTTGTGCCGCCTGAAGAGCTGATCCATGAGATCGAGGCCTCAGGACTCAGAGGCCGGGGAGGAGCGGGATTTCCCACGGGCAGGAAGTGGGCCCTCGGCCGGAAGGCGGTCGGGAGCGAAAAGACGGTCATTTGCAACGCCGACGAGGGGGACCCGGGCGCCTACATGGACCGGACGCTTCTCGAGAGCAACCCCCATCAGGTGCTTGAGGGCATGGCGCTTTGCGGCCTTGCAGTGGGCGCAAAGAAAGGCATTGTTTATGTCCGCTCGGAGTACCCCCTTGCGGTGGAACGCATCACGAGGGCCATAGGTCAAGCGGAGGATCTTGGGCTCCTGGGGTATGGCATCCTTGGGAGCCCTTTTGATTTCGAGGTGAAGGTATTCCAGGGCTCCGGCGCGTTTGTGTGCGGGGAAGAGACCGCCCTCATCCGGTCTATCGAGGGCCACCGGGGCATGCCCAGGCACCGCCCCGCGTATCCCGTGGACAAGGGCCTCCACGGGCAGCCGACGATTATCAACAACGCCAAGACCCTGGCGGCCGCCGTTCAGGTGATCGCTCGCGGCGCCCGGTGGTTTGGGGAAATCGGGACCGAAACCAGCCGGGGCACAGCCATATTCTCGGTGGTGGGTGACGTGGTACACCCCGGGCTGGTGGAAATTCCCATGGGGGTGTCCCTGAGGACCCTGATATTCAGCATCTGTGGAGGCATTCCCAAGAGAAAGGCTTTTCGGGCCGTGCAGATCGGAGGGCCGTCCGGGGGATGCCTGCCGGAGCAATTCCTGGACACCCCCATCGACTTTGACTCTCTCACCCGTGCCGGGGCCATGATGGGCTCAGGCGGCATGGTGGTCATGGACGAGGACACGTGCATGGTGGATGTGGCCCGTTATTTCCTGGACTTCACCCAGAAGGAGTCGTGCGGAAAATGCACTTTCTGCAGGATCGGGACCCGCCAGCTTCTCCATGTGCTCGATCGGATCACCAAAGGAGAAGGAAGGGAAGAAGATCTGAACCTCCTGGAAGAGCTGAGCGAGGACGTGAAGGGCGGGTCTCTCTGCGGGCTGGGAAAGACGGCGCCGAACCCGGTGCTCACCACCATTCGCTATTTCAGAGACGAATACGAGGCGCACGTGAAAGAGGGGCGCTGTCCGGCCGGTGCATGCCGGGCCCTTACCGCCTTCTACATAGACCTCGAGAAATGCGCCCGCGGATGCGACGCGTGCGTGGGATGCTGTCCCGTGGAGGCCATCTTTACCACGAGGAACAGAAAGAAAGGGATTGACCAGACCCTTTGCGTCAAGTGCGGGGAGTGCATGGCGGCCTGCCCGCCGGAATATGATGCGGTAAAGAAGGTCTCTCCCCCCGACCGGGCGCCTGTCATCGAGCGCCCGCCCAAAGAGGAGACGCTCGGGGAAAAGGGCGGCGGCGAAACAGCACCGGGAAAATAGGACCTTCACGGAAAGGGGCCGTCCGGGACCGCAAGGGATTTCGACCATGGTCCAATTTTTTGTGGATGATCAGGAGATGAAGGCCGCCGAAGGCACGGTGCTTCTCAAGGCCTGCCTTGACCGCGGCGTCTATATCCCGAACCTCTGCTACCTGGAAGAGATGTCATCCCCGCCCGCTTCTTGCAGGCTTTGCTTCGTGGAGGTGGAGGGAATTCCCGACCCGGTCCCGGCGTGCACCCAAAGGATTTGCGACGGAATGGTAGTCAAAACGGGCACTCCCGCGGTGAGAAGGCTCCAGCGTGCGGCGCTCCAGCTTCTGCTTTCCGCCCATGACGTGAACTGCGCGGAGTGTCCGGCCAACAAGAAATGCGATCTCCAGCAAATCGCCCGGTTTCTCAAGGTGGGACTCAAGCCGAAACGGTTGGAGCGGTTTGTGAAGGAGGCCGCAGCCCGGGACGAGCACCCCTTTCTGGAGTTTCACCCGGAGCGGTGTGTTCTGTGCGGCCGATGCGTGTACGTCTGCAGAAAGAAGCACGGGAGACCAGTTCTCACCTTTGCAGAAAGAGGCTTTGACACGGTAATCAGCTTCTACGGAGAAAAAGCCATGGCGCGGCCGGCCTGCGGGGAAGAGCTCGCCTGCGTGGAGATTTGCCCGGTGGCGGCAATCCTCCCCAAGGACCGCGGAGACTGTTGAGAGCAACGAGACCGGACAGAACGCACCGTTAAATCGCTCGCACGTTTTTGGTTGGATGGAGAGACGGAGAAAGGCCAGCCCATGGCCCCTGGAGATCTGAGAGTTGACGGACATGTGGACCTTCCCTACTACCTCATGAACCGGGAGATCGAAACCCGCTTTGAAGAGGTCGAGAGCGGTCCCTTTACCCTG
Source organism: uncultured Desulfobacteraceae bacterium (assembly GCA_964455075.1). Classification (GTDB taxonomy): domain Bacteria; phylum Desulfobacterota; class DSM-4660; order Desulfatiglandales; family Desulfatiglandaceae; genus CAYVUX01. The sequence continues at coordinate 3,609 of CAYVUX010000447.1, forward strand.
GAGAAGGCCCGGGAGGCCGGGGTTCGCCTCTTCGTGTCGGCCCTTTATTGCGAAGACCCTT
>CAYVUX010000448.1:0-3646 GCA_964455075.1 uncultured Desulfobacteraceae bacterium
GCCTTATAGGGGGCCAAGACAAAGCCCCGTCCTTTGGGCGGGGATTATTTACGATAGAGGAAAAAACCAAGGTCTCGCTCAAGGATTTCTACTGGATCGGGGTTATGGCTACATCCCTGGGCATCCTCATCGTTTTTCTGCTCAACGTGGCCACCCCGCTCAACTTTGTCTTCGATCGCATCACCTTTCTATTCAAGTTGAGTTTGATTCAGCAGATTCTTCGGGGTTTGGCTTTTTTCGCCGTCGTAGTAGGCAGCTGCTTTTTGTCCTACCTTGCCGTCTATTGGATCATGAAACCGATCCGGGTGTATCTCGGGGGGCCTGGAATCCGCTGAGGAACCCGCCCTCGTTTCCGGGGAGGCGGCCAAGCGCCGGATTATCAACCTGCCTTTCCTGTTTATTCCCGTGAGCATCGGCATGTGGCTTCTGATCCCCTTCCTCGTATTCATTACATTGTATTTCAACGGGGTGATGGATTTCAGGAGCGGGATGGTCTTTGCCGTGCGGGCCGCCATGGTCGGCTTGGTGGCATCTTCCATTGGATTTTTTGCCCTGGAAGCCCACGCCCGCCGGACCCTGATTCCTCTTTTCTTTCCTAACGGCCATCTCACTGGGGTGAAGGGCGCGGCCCGCATTTCCATCTCGAGACGCATCCGGATGTATTACCGCCTCGGCAGCTTGATTCCCATGGCCATTCTGATCGTGACCCTGATCACCCTGCAGACGGAAGTGGAGGACGGGATGCTTACCGCCGAGTCCTACGGCCGCGGAATCATCCGCTTCACGGTGATCTTGGGGCTTGTCTTCTTCCTGACGGCCGGCGTGCTCAACCGCATGGTGAGCCGGTCCATTGTGAACCCGATCCGGCACATGCTGGAGCACGTGAACGAGATCCGGGACGGAAACTATAACGTACGGATTCGCGTTGTGGTGAACGACGAGATAGGCATTCTCGGGGATGCGGGCAATGCCATGATCAAAGGATTGTCCGAGCGCGAAACGATCCGGCAGGCGTTCGGCAAATACGTGACGCCCGAAATCCGCGACGAAATCCTTGCCGGAAACATCCCGCTTGAAGGGGAGCGCCGGGAAGGGACGGTCCTGTTTGCGGATCTCCGGGGCTTTACCCGTTACGTGGAAATCCCCGGAACAGCCGGCCGGAATCCTCCGGAATCGGTGGCCGACTTCAGCGGAATACGCAGAAGTCATTGCCGGCATGCGAGGCTATTTTACGGCCATGCATCGGGCCGTTCGTCGTCACGAGGGGCTGGTGCTTCAATTTGTGGGGGACGAGCTCGAATGCGTTTTCGGCGTGCCCGTCTATGTGGAAGGTCACGCCGACAAGGCCCTCCGGGCCTCCCTGGCCATGAGAGAGGCCCTGGATGTCTTCAACCGGGAAAGGGCCGCAGCGGGAAAAGACACCTTTTCCCATGGCATCGGCATCCATTCCGGCCTGGTTTTGGCAGGAAACTCGGGGAGCGAGGAACAGTCGGCGTATGCCCTCATCGGCGACACCGTGAACATCGCATCCCGCATCCAGAGCATGACCAAGGATGTGCACTGCGACATCCTGGCGAGCCAAGAGACCGTGGAGCGTCTCCAATCAGGCTGCCGCATGAAAAACCACGGCCCCCGGATGGTCAAGGGCTATTCGAAACCCGTCACAGTATATCGAATCCTCGCGTGATCCCCTTGATGAGCTAGCCGGCCTCGCGGGTGGGTATTCCGGACGCCGGGGCGCTCGAGTATCAGGGGACCCCTTACGGAGCTCGGATGGACGTCCCCGGGAGCTATGTTGCGTTGGCCTACCCTTCCACCCCCGATCCCGTCGTCGCCAGGCCTTTCGGGGTGGGAGATCTGGCGGAAGGGGCCATGGAGCTGACCCTGGCGCTTCCCGAATTCTCCGGGCCTGTGGATGTCTACGGTGGGATGCTCGTGCCGTTTTTGGACCCCCGCAATGTGTACCAGTTTCCATCCCTGGCCAAGGCAGGTCCCGTTAAGTGGGTAAGCGGAGCGACGGGTCCCGTTCGTCTGACCCTTTTCGGGGGGAGTTTCCCAACGACCTTGCTCACGGGCGCAGGCCTCCGAGGGGTCTATCGGTTCTACGTAGTGGTGACGCCGGCAGGAAAGCCGGGTTTGGCCATGTAACGCTATGACACGTGGGTGACCCTTGAATAGAGAGATTGTATTCGAAAGGCACATCGCATGAATAGCGGCCATCTGTCACGCCGTGAAATGGGAAAAAGGATTTCCGTCCGGATTCTGGCGGCTTTCGTTTTGCTTTCCGGCATATTCTTCCTGCTGCCCGCTGGAACGGTTCTCTATTGGGAAGCCTGGCTGTATTTGGCGGTCCTTTTCGTCCCTATGATGCTTGTTTTTGATGTATTTCCTGAGAAACGACCCGGATGTGCTGGAACGAAGGATGAGAATGAGGGAAGGGGAATCCGAACAAAGACGGATTGTGAGGCTCTCGCTTCTGTATTTTCTTATTTCATTTACCATTTCGGGGTTTGACAGGCGTTTTGGGTGGTCTGACGTTCCTCCTTATCTTGCTGTCGCTGCAGGCATGGCTGTGTTTTTGAGCTACGGGGCGTTTTTTCTCGTGCTGAAGGAGAATCGCTATGCGTCGCGCACCGTCCAGGTTGACCCGGGACAGCAGGTCGCCGTCAGCGGCCCCTATGCCATGGTGCGCCATCCCATGTATCTTGGCGTTCTCATCATATATATTGCTTCGCCGCCGGCCCTGGGCTCATACTGAGGGGTCATACCCTCGGTGTTTATCATTCCGATCCTTATAGCCCGAATACGGAGTGAAGAACGTGTACTTGTGAGAGAACTCAAGGGCTATCCGGAATACCTGGAAAAGACAAGATTCCGCCTGATTCCCGGGATATGGTAGATCCTCGAAATCCGTGCACCCTCCGGACGCATGCAAAAGATTCGCTCCGCCGGGCAAACGGTTGATTCAGGGCGGGACCCCTGAAAAACGTTTGGTTCTTCCGGGAAGTGGGTGCCTGTTTGATTCGGAATAGCGCTCAGAGATGTCCCCGTGACATCTTTGAAGCCCCCTGTCTTCCGGTTCTTCCGGAATTCGGGAACCTCTTAGAATTTAGATAGCCTTATAGAGGGGGAATGAACGTTTTTTGTTCGCTCCTCCAGGGACTCGAAAACGATTCTGTAGGAGCGGCGTCAGCCGCGAACCGAGAAACGCTACCGTGGTGTGTAAGGTCTTCCCGACAAATCTCTTCTACAAGCAGGCAACCCGGTTTCCTTCGCAAGCGAAAGCCGCCTCAGTCAACCGCCCGGATCTTGTTCGCGGGCAAGCCCGCTCCTACAGCTTGGTCGGAGCGTTTTCTCTGCAGCGCGGCGTCAGGCCAAAAACCGAATGCCACGATTTCTCATTCCCCTTCAAAGATATAAGGACGCGAAAACCGGGGGAACGATTTTTATTTGGCAACCTTTAGGTATCCATTTTTACAAATTCCCGTGGAGCCTCGGTCTATAACCATTCCGGCATCTGCATATTCAGAGGGGCTCCCTGCTTTGCTGCGGGGAAGCGGGCCGGAACAAGGGCCCAATGCACCTTTTAAACCAAAGTTCCTTGAATTGGAAGCAGCTATCTGTTTGATTTTTAGAGATATTCGTC
>CAYVUX010000449.1:0-3638 GCA_964455075.1 uncultured Desulfobacteraceae bacterium
GGCCCGAAGCTGAGATGGGAAAATGGGAAGTTATTTTTGAGTGAGCCCTTAGCCCAGTTCAAAGCTCTTGGACCAGCCGTAGGGAGCCTCCGGAGGAAGTCACACCCACGAGGGGAGAGGTATACCGATGCCTTGGAAGAGATTCCTCCCTTGTCCAGTCTCTATTTCATGCTCGAATTCATTCGGCCCGAGCTCATGGTCGCCGGGGTTCACCTTCACCTGCGTTGACCTTGAGGAGTAATGGTTTTCACGTATGTTGTGCAACTTCGCGGCACGGATTTCGGACGTTCTGGACACCGGAAAGAGCATTCTGTATAAAATGATGTACATGAGAGCGGATGCGGGTTTCATCGTCCAGAGAGGAGGAGAAAGATCAGGAGAGCCTATGGAAATATTGCCGGTCTGAAAAGCAACGTCCGGCGTCGCATAGAGAACCTGAACCGAAGGAGAGTCCCGCCTCACGATATTGTATCGCCGGACCTGGCGAGGGACCTTTCACGCCTCTCTTTCGATTGCGGAAGACAGGTGGGGGTGCTCATAGGGAGAAGCGGAGAGGTGGATCGGGTGCTCGTGGGAGACGGGCAGTCCATCCTGATTCCGGAACTCCCCAAGACCCGCGAAGTGCGCAAGCGCTTGCGGGGTCTCCGGCTGGTCCACACTCATCTAAAGGGTGAAGGGATTTCTGAAGACGACCTGACGGATCTCGCGTTTCTGCGGCTCGATTGCGTGGCGGTGGTCCATGTGGACGCTCATGGTGGAGCCACGGATCTCGAATCCGCCCATATCCTTCCTGCAAACGCCGAGGGCACCCCGGGATGGCGTGTCCTGCCCAGATGCCCGTGCCGTTTGCCTGAACCCGATTTCCTGCAACTTGTAGAGTCTCTCGAGGAGGAACTCGAAAGAAACCGGTCCGCGGTCCCCGCGGGAAAGCCTCGAGACCGCGCCATCCTGGTCGGCATTACGGATGGGGGTCCGGCTCCCGCCATGGAAAGACTCGGAGAGCTGGAGCTGCTCGCGGGCACGGCAGGGGTGACCGTGGCGGAGCGGATCGTGCAGAGACAGCGCAAGATCAATCCAAAGTACTTAATCGGGAAAGGGAAACTGAGAGAAGTCATCGTGCGGGCGCTGCAACTCGGCGTGGATCTGCTCGTGTTTGACCAGGAGCTCAATCCGTCCCAGATCCGCAGTGTCACAGACACCACGGAACTGCGTGTCATCGACCGAACCCAGCTCATCCTGGACATTTTTGCACGCCGGGCAAAGAGCAGGGAGGGGAAGATTCAGGTTGAAATGGCGCAGCTTAAATATCTGTTGCCTCGGCTCGGCGTGAAAGACGACGCCCTCTCCCGGCTGACAGGAGGAATCGGGGCGCGGGGCCCCGGCGAGACCAAACTTGAAGTTGATCGACGTCGAATCAAAGAACGCATTACAAGGTTGGAGCGCCAGCTCAAGGCTCTCCGCAGGAACCGGCGGCAGAAACGATCCCTGAGGGTTCGCAAACAAATCCCCACCATTTCCATTGTCGGCTACACAAATGCAGGAAAATCGACCCTTCTCAACACGCTGACGAACAGCGAGGTCTTTGTGGAGGACCGGCTGTTCGCCACGCTGGACCCTTCCAGCAAGCGGCTCCGTTTTCCGCAGGACATTGAGGTGATTGTCACGGATACGGTTGGGTTCATTCGGGACCTGCCCGCGGACCTTCTGGAGGCCTTTGCAGCGACTCTGGAGGAGCTTCAGGAGGCCGACCTACTTCTGCATGTGGTCGACGCCAGCGCTGAGCAGCCCGAAGAGCACATCGAAGCCGTACGTAGGATCCTCGATCAACTAGGCCTTCAAGAGAAACGGACGATCATGGTGTTCAACAAGATGGACCTTGTGAACCGTAACCACCTCAACTCCCTGGTGTCCCGCTACAGCGGATCGGCTGTATCCGCGCTTTCCACAGACACCCTTGCCCCCCTGATCCAATCTATGCAGGAGCACGTGTGGGCTCTGGCACAAAACCCGAAACCCGAAGAGCACGGACTGTCGGGCTCGGCGGGCCGGTCGGCCTGAAAAAACGAACCCTGTCTGCCTTTCTTGCAGAAATCCCGCCGGGAAGAGGCTGTGTCCCAATTCGTCATCCCGGCCAAGTCCCGTGAAACGGGGCGCGAGCCGGGATCCATAAGTTCACGATATGATGACGTTTTTCTGGATTCCGGATCTCTCTATGCTTCGCGTCGCTCGTCCGGAATGATGTTTTTTTCGAATTGCGATACAGTCCGGGCGCCGGGACCAACCGGAAAGGGCAGGGACGTCGGAGCTCTTTTCAGGATGACATTGAACCCGGCGTCTGTGCGTTATCTGCCGGCAACCTTTTTCAACGCTTTGATAAAGCGCTCATTTTCCTCCATGAGCCCGGCATTGATACGAATATAATTCTCGATCCCATAGCTGTCCATGGCCCGGACGATGACGCCTTCTCTCAGGAGACGCTCGTAGATCTGCTTGCCGCCTTCCGGGATTTCTATGAGAAAGAAGTTCGTCTGGGTGGGCACATATCGAAACCCCATTCTGTCCAGAGACTCTTGAAGGTATTTCAGGCCCTCCCGCACAAGCCGGAGGGTCCGGTCCACAAAGGCGGTGTCGTCCAGAGCGGCGATGGCCGCGGCCTGGGCCAGGCTGTTGGCGTTGAAAGGCTGCCGGACCCGGTTCATGTAGTTGACCATTTCCGCAGAAGCAAAGCCGTAGCCGATTCTGAGCCCCGCCAGACCGTAAAGCTTCGAGAAGGTCCTCAACACGAGAAGCAAGGGGTGTGCGTCGAGGAACTCGACTCCGCTTATGATCGCCGGGTCCTCGGCGAATTCGATGTAAGCCTCATCCAAAGCGACGATTACGTCTTTCGGAATCTGATCCAGGAACCGAAGCAGCTCCTGCTTGGGGAGACCAGATCCCGTCGGGTTGTTGGGGTTGTTGATGAAAATGATCTTGGTCAAAGGGGTTACGGCCTGAACGACATTCTCCAGATTGATTCGGAAATTTTCCAGCGGGATGGTAGTGATCCGTCCGCCTGCGCCTGTCACGATTTTCTCGTATACGAGAAAAGTAGGAAACGGCTGTATTGCGGTTTCCCCGTTGGATAAAAAGGTCCGGACGAGCAATTCGATCAACTCATTGGACCCGTTTCCCAGCAGGACGCGGTCGGCGGGAACCCCGAATTTCCGGCTCAGCTTTTCCTTGAGGTAATAGCCGCTTCCGTCCGGATAGCGATTCAGGCTTTGGAGTTTCTCCACGATGGCCTCGACCGCCATCGGGGATGGTCCGAGCGGGTTTTCGTTGGATGCCAGTTTTATGGATCCTCGAATACCAAGCTCCCGCTCAAGTTCTTCCAGTGGTTTTCCGGGTGGGTAGGGGATGAGCTCTTCGATGCCCCTGCGTACAAGTTTTCTCATGGAACCGACTCCTTCAGAGATCCCGCAACGACGCGGTCTCGGCCTCCCGGCACAAAGGCCCGCTTGAGAGTCCCGCCCCTGTGAGCCTCGGGACGGCACGGTTGGGTCCCGACCGGGAAAAAAGCAGCGGCGGCCGCGGTGCCGTCCGGTTCCTCGGACCGGCGGGCCGGCTGGGAACAAATGAGGGCCTTATACCCCAAGGCC
>CAYVUX010000450.1:0-3628 GCA_964455075.1 uncultured Desulfobacteraceae bacterium
AGCCCCCCAAAATGCCGCCCCTTTTGACGGACCTGGAATGCCCCAAGTGCTCATCCCGCCTGAACCTCAGGCGCGGTGCGCGGGGGCCCTGGCTGAGCTGCTCCAAGTTCCCCAAATGCAGGGGGCGCCAAAGCTGGGTGTCTCTGGATGAAAAGACGAAGTTGCGGTGGGAAAAGGCGCTCGATGAACATGAAAAAGCGCACCCTGAACCCCTGATCCGGAAACTGGACGGGACGGTGGTCAATGACGGGTATCGTCCTGTTCCCGAGATTTCCGGCGAGGAACTGGACCGCGAAGCCGAAGGGGAGGCGCAGGGATCCGGGCCTGCCGACTCATGAATGCGACCATGCATTTGTTCACCCGCATTCGCCCTCCATGCCGGAGCAGGGGGGCATAAGCGGAACGGATTGCGCACTGCTCGGAGAGCATTTTGACCTCACGGTCCCCTGCGCCGAGTTTGACGGCAAGACCGTGAAATTCGTCTTGGACTATATAGGCCACACGGAAGAAGATCCCGATGGATTCTATTGGAAACTGGACCCAGGCACGATTGAGGCAGAATAGCGCTCATCCGGAAATGTCTTTCCGGCGCTTGTGAGGTTCCGGCTGAAAGTTGCGTCACACAAAGGGCCTTATTTTGGAAGTCCACAGGACCTTGACGCGGAAAATCTTTTCCCCTATGATCCGCGTTACCGTGTGCTTACCTGGAAACGGAAGTTGTCTGCTGACATGCTTCCCGTTCGGATTTCCGGTTCAGTAATGGTCGGGACCGGTTCTTCGAAAAGGGCGGATCCACAAGATTTTTGAAGGAGGCTTGACCATGTTCCACCGAAAAATTGTTCTTTTGCCGGCCTTGCTGATGGCCGCGGCATTATTTTTCCCCTCGGCGTCGTTTGCCGACGCGCCCGAGAAAACCCTCCAGATATATTATACTTGCAATACCCTGGGATATATCCATCCCTGCCCCTCGTGAGGGGGCAAGAAATTGGGCGGAATCGCCCGACGGGTCCGGTGGATCCGGGAGCATGCCGGGGACCGAAGCCGCGCACTCCTTCTGGAGGCCGGGGATTTTCTCTTCAAATACCGCATGACCCCTTCCGAGCGCCTTCTGAACAGGGCCAGACTGATTCTGGATGCGTACAAGGAAATGGGCTATACCGCATTGGCCATTGGTGAAAAGGATCTTTCGGGTTCCATTCCGTTCCTCGTGGATGAGCTTGAGAAGAGGGGTCTCACCGGTTTGTCCGCCAACATCCTGTTCAAAGGACAAGCCCCTTTTAAGCCCTATGTCATTCGGGAGGTTTCCGGGTTAAAGGTGGCGATTGCAGCCGTCACCTCTCCCCGTACGGAAGATGGAAGTGACGCCCGGGGAGACCTTCACCTGCTGAATCCCTTGGAGAAAATGGAGTCTCTGCTTCCGGAGATGAGAAAGAACGCCGATGTGGTGGTGGTGCTTTCCAATCTGGCGGATTCGGCGGAAAAAGTGATGCTCGAAAGGATGCAAGGGATCGATATCGTGATCAGCAGCGGAAGCGGCCGGGTGTTGAGAAAGCCTGGGAGAATGCAGGGCACGTACCTGTTGCGGGCTCATTCCAAGGGAGAGGGGATTGGAGCTGCGGATATTCGAGTGGAGGGAAGCGGAAAGATTTCGAGCCTGGAGAATAACCTGGTCGTGTTTACCGAGGATCTGCCGGAAGATGAGGCCTTTGTACAAAAGGCCGGAGAATTCAAGGGGGGACCCGGCAATCAGGCTCCTAAGAAGACATCGGCCGACGGGAAAAAATCCGTAAACCCGTTCCTGCAGCTTACAGAACAAGCCAAGAAAAGGCAGCAGGAGACGGCCGGGGATCAGCCGCAAGATCAGAAGACCGAAAAGAGCCAGGAAGAAGCTATCAAGGCGTTCCTGGAGGCGCTCGAAAAGGCCCGAATGAGACAACAGGGTACGTTGCAGGAAGAAGATGCAGGGTCTTCCCCGGGAGAAGAAGCCGGAGCTGAACAGGAATCGACCGGTTCCTCGAAACAAGACGAGAAGAAGTAATCCGACCGGCCCGGCTTTCCGGAGATGACAGCCGGGCCGGTTCCAAGAATGCGACCGCTTTGCATGATGAGAAGCGAAGGCGTTCGCTTTGACTGCGAAAAAGGAGGTGTTCTTAAGAGCCTTCTCGCATTTCTTCCTTGAGCTTCTCCTCGAACTCCTGGAAAAACTTGTCCTTTTCCTTCCAATCGGGACCGAATCTTCTGCTGAAGTACCCCCCCAGGCGATCAAAGAGCTTTTCCCAAACAGGTTTTCCCTCGCCGAGCACCACATCCTCCAGGTAGGTCTTGATTTCGGACATCTTCTCTTTGGGCAGGAAGGATACGGCACCGAGCTTGATCGATTTTTTAAGAGATTCCGGCGAAAGGGCATGCGCTGTCAGCATGACGGTGGGGAATCCTCTCGAGACGGCATTCTTCAGAAGCTCAAAACCGTTCACCCCCATGATATCGAGGATGACGATATCGTAAGTATAGCTCAGGAGGTACTGAAGGGCGGTGTCGTAGTCCGTTGCCTTGTGGACGAGGCACATGTCCAGCTGCTCCTCCACGGTTTCCAGGACATCGGGCTCATCGTCTACAACCAGGACCACTTTGTCTTTCAACGGGCTTTCTGAATGCATAGGCCTCCTTGCTCCTTTCATGGTCTTCCTAGTGGGGTATTCTCTGTTTTTATAGCAAAGACCGGGTCCGTGTCAAAAAAAATATTAGACAATTTCCTTAATGTTGCATTATTTTCCATAAGCTTTTCCAGGGAAGAGGCGAAAATGGAACGGAACCGGTGCGGCGGGGCTCTCAAGGGGCTGAAGAAAAGATCTTCATCAAGGTTCACGAATGCGCTGAGCGAATCTCTTCAATTTTATGGGAGGGGATGGGTTTCGACTTCCCGCCCGTCAGCACAAAAACCCGGGCCGCCTCCTCTACTTCTTCCGCCACATTCAACGCCTCCTCAAAATCCTTTCCCGCGGTTACCAACCCGTGATTCTGAAGCAGAATCGCCTTTTGACCGGGGGTGGAGAGTGCCGAGGCCGCGGTTTCAGAAAGCTCGTCTGCTCCGGGCGTGTAGTACGGCAGCATGGGCAGGGGATAGGCAAAGTACACAAAGCCCGGGGTGAGGGGAGGTATCGTGTCGGTCCCGGGTTCCATCATGGTCGTCGCAGCGACGATATGTGCTCCGTGGATATGACAAACCACATGAACATCGGATCTCGCGCGAAGAACCTTCAGGTGCAGCTCAGCGTCCTTGGTGGGTTGCGGGCCGCTGACGAGTTCCCCTGAAAGGCGAACGACGGATAAGAGGCCGGGTTTCACCGTGCGCAAAGAAAAACCCGACGGGCTCAAGAAAGCAAAATGCTCTCCCGTGCGGGCCGCCACATTGCCCCCTACCCCGGAAACCAGTCGCCGCTCGTAAAGCAGTCGGCAGAAACGGGAAAAGGTTTCCTCGAAAACAGGTCGAAGCCCTGTGGAATCGGTTGTATTCGGCACGTTTCACCCTCTGGTTGCGTTCATTGAAGTTTCCGGGGTTGACTTCCGATGGCAGCCGCCTTCATGTTAGCATAAAGGCGGGGAAATTCAAGGAAGGTTTCGGGTTTCC
>CAYVUX010000451.1:0-3626 GCA_964455075.1 uncultured Desulfobacteraceae bacterium
TGAACAAGAAGGTCCCCATTTAGCCGGATGGTATCTCCCTCCACCGACTCGGAACCGGTTACCACCCAATCGGCGGAAACGGCGCTGCCGACGGAGAAGGCTGTCAGAAAGGCCGCAATGAGGACAATCCCAAAATACCATCGCATGTCTCCTACCTCCAGGCGTAGCTTTCCGCGCCCCGACGCGCTCGCTGCTTCTATGCTTATGTCCGCCCAGCCGCGAAGTGGAAATGCACGGCCGCCGGCAAATGCATCCCCTCCCTCCATCTATCCTCTTATCGCCCTGTTGATGAGGCAAAGATTTCCCTCTGCGATGCAAATGTTGAAGTCCGTGCATCTCGATTCAAAAAAGGAGCTTCGGGTCCCATTTCGGAGGCTTTTTGGGAAATGCGAATGAAAACGTAGAAAGACATGGAGACCTCCAGGAGAAAACCACGCCATACAGGTGAAGCAGAGCAAATGGACCCGAGCAGTGAAGGAATGAAAAGAGAGACTATCTTTGACTTTTTCCTGGAAAAATACCGAAACAGCGCTTGGACGTCAAGGGGAAAGGCTTCGGCGCTATTCTCCGTTTTCTTTACGGATCTACTGGTTTTGAGCCACTGAAAACCCGACGTGGAGAGGGACTTGGCGGAAAAGCATCCTGAGGCATGGGCAACACAGGAAAGGAATACCGCACCCTCCAACCCAAAATACGGATTAGCCTGTATGGAACCGGGACCTCTATTCTGTTATGTGTTTGAAGAAGCCATTCGCGTGAGAAACCACTTTTTGCTCGAAAAATGAGGAGGAAACCATGACAAGGACGTTGTTGGCAATGCGGTTTTCGGTGGCCGTTCTTTTCTTGGCATTCAGTTTGTTTGGGCTCCAAAACGCTGCGGCTGTAGAGGAACATCATGCACCCGACGCCACAGGCAAAGAGCCCTCTTCAACCGAACCCTCCAGCCCCGGCATGATGACCGGTGCACAAGAAGAGGGCGCCCATGGCATGATGCGTATGATGGAAGGGCACAAACGCAAGGGCGGAAAGGCTATGACGGGCCAAAACATGAGAGGTATGATGGGCACCGGGATGATGCGTATGATGATGTCGCACATGATGGGCGGATCCGGCGCTATGGGAAAAATAATGCGGCGCATGGGATCCGACATGATGGCTTCCTCCGTCGGGTTCGGCGGCCTCGCACATGATGCTCGAATGCTGGAGAACCTGAACTTGACCCCGGAGCAATGGGATCAGGTGCACACCCTCGCCCGAAACCGGCTGGACGAGATGGCAGAGCTGTGGGCGCGGCGCATGAAACTGGAAATTGAGCTGGCAAGCCTGCGATGGGACAAGGAGTTAAACCCCCAGCATGTCAAACAGGTGTTCGTAAAGGAAGCCGAAGCCGAGGCCGACTTGCTTCTGGCCGGCTTTGAGTACCTGCAGGGTTTAAAGGGAATCCTTACCCCGGATCAATTCAAGAAGCTGGAGTCTCAAGGATTTTGAGCGAAGTTTGAAAGACCTGGGACGCGTCTCCGTGATGTGGACCGCGGGAGAAGCGGCAGACGCCTCCTTTTTGAACCGTCTGATGCACGGCATTTGATGTCACATCCATCATCAGAACCGGCATTGCTGTGGTGGGGAATGGCCATGGGGTTCGCGGAGATATTTGTTATCGGCCGGTTAACGGCCGCCGCCATAGCCGGCATCCACCATTTCGAATCGGGCAGGCCAAAAGGGTCGCTCCAGCGGGGCTGATATCATGAATCCGGCTGCGCAAGGGGAAGGCATTACTCTGGGAGGCCATTGGACGTTGACGTTGATCATGATCGTCATTGGCCTGTGGATTGTTTTTAAATTTCTGGCTCCGAGGAGCTGGAAGGAGTGGCGTAACGCCGGGGTCGTCCAAGCGTTTATTGTCGCACTCTATGTGGAGATGTACGGATTCCCTCTGACCATATATGTCCTTACGTCTTTTCTTGATCTGGATATACCGTGGCTTCACATGAAAGGTCATTTGTGGGCCACACTGTTTGGCTGGGGAGAAACCGGGGCAATGATCGAGATGCTTATCGGTCTGGGAATCGTTTTGGTCGGAGTTGCTTTGATAATCATGGGATGGGGTCGGATTTACAGCGCGCAGCGGGAAGACAAACTGGTCACAGGAGGGCTCTACAGCTACATGCGGCATCCTCAATACACCGGCATTTATCTCGCCCTGTTCGGTCAACTCATCCATTGGCCCACTTTGCCCACACTCCTTCTCTTCCCCGCCATCGTCTATCTCTATTACCATCTTGCAAAGAAGGAGGAAAAGACCATGCTGGAAAGGTTCGGAAGAGAGTATGATAATTATAGGAAGAAAGTCCCCATGTTCTTTCCCCATTTTTTCAGTCGGGGAAAACCACTATCCGGAGATGCTAAAGCCAAATGATTCCGGTTACATTTCCGGGAACCACAACGCGGCCAAATCGGAGGACATTGCCAGAGGCATTCTCTTTAAATTTGAAAGCATAAGGAATCGGGAGAAACGATATGAAAATATCGAGGCGATCATTTTTGAAAACGGCGGTCAGCGCAACCGCAGTATCCTTCGCCCCCGGTTGGATGATCCCCCTTGCTTTCGGAAATCCGACGGCGGCTGTAAGAGAATTCAAGCTGTCGGCCTCAAGGGCAAGGGTGAATCTGGGCGCAGGCCCGGATTTTTGGGCCTGGACTTACAACGGTCAGGTGCCCGGCCCGGAGATACGGGTCAAAGAAGGTGAGATTGTCCGGGTTCTACTGAAAAATTACCTCCCTGAAGAAACCAGTATTCATTGGCACGGGGTCCCGGTTCCCAACGGGATGGACGGGGTGCCCGGCGTCACGCAGAACGGCGTCATGCCCGGGGAGAGCTTTCTCTATGAGTTCGAAGCAAGGCCTGCCGGTACCTACATCTATCACTCGCATGCGCGATATCAGCTCGATCAGGGTCTCTACGGTCCCCTGATTATAGAACCTGCAAAAGAAACGGGTTCATATGATCGTGAATATGTCCTTATGCTGGAGGACTGGGTGATGAAGGATGAGGGTGGAACAGCCCGCACACGGCGAAGACCGCCCATGGGTATGATGGGTGCGAGAGGGGGATTCGGACGGGACGGCACCCCTCTGCTCGAACCGGTCTATGACGGGTTTGCCGTAAACGGCAGGCTGTACCCCCATATTCAACCCCTGAAGGTGAAAAAAGAGGGAAAGATCAAGCTGAGACTGTTGAACCCGTCTTCCGCGACCATCTATGACCTGCAGCTCGCCGGACATTCCATGATTGTAACCCATGCCGACGGCCGCCTTGTCGATCCGATTGAAGGGGATATATTACGTATCGCGATGGGAGAACGCTATGATGTGGAGATTAAGGCGGACAACCCCGGCTCCTGGTTGCTCTCGGCCCGGGAAACGGGCCTGGGCGAAGGGCGGCTCCGGGTACCCTTTCAATATGAAGGGACCAGTACAGTCAAGCCTCTTTCACCGGATTTCCTGCCCCGAAGAAAGCTTATAACCTTCTGGGACATGAAATCTCCTCATCCGGCCCCGTCCGGGGACCTCAAGAAGAATGGCAGGTTCATCCATCAGACATTGAGTGGTGGAATGCATTCACCTTA
>CAYVUX010000452.1:0-3622 GCA_964455075.1 uncultured Desulfobacteraceae bacterium
TCTCCGGATGGAAACACCCTGGCGACGGGAAGTTGGAACAAGACCATAAAACTGTGGGATGTGGCTTCCACGCGGCTTATTCGCACCCTCAAGGGCCACAGAGGCGCCTACGGGGTGAAGGCCCTGGATTTCTCCCCGGACGGGACCCTGATTTTGTCGGGCGGCGCCGACAAGACCGTCCGGGTGTGGAACGCGCTCAACGGAGGTTTTGTGGCCTTATTGGAGGGGCACCGCGATTCGGTGGTGTTTGTGCGCTTTTTGCCGGACGGGAAACGGGCCGTCTCTGCGGGTGAAGACGGGTGGCTTCTTGTGTGGGACCTTCAGAAGCTTCAAAGGGCCAAGAAAATAAAACTCCCTGTCAAATGGGGGCCCGGACGTAGGAACCTCCGCCTTTCCCCGGATGGGAAGCACATCCTGTTGCACGCCCGCGGGCTCCATACCGTGTCCCTTATCAACATCCATACCGGAGAAGTGGAAAAGAGCCTGAAAGTGGATGGCATGGTCGTCCTTTCTCCGGACGGCAGGCATTTCCTTGCGGTGGAGGGTCATGGAGAAAAGCAGCGGCTTTTCCTGTGGGATTTTGAAGCGGGAAAGAAAGTGCGGACATTCGACGGCGTTCAGGGCTCTTTCCGCAATGCGGTTTTTGATGAACAAAGAGGGCGGATTATCGTTGTCGACGCCTCCAAGACGCTTTACTGGTTCGAAACCGGGACCGACACAGGGCTTGTGAAAAGCATCTCCATTCAGGCGCGAGCCATGCTCAACGTGCTGGCCGTATCCTGGAACGGCCGCTGGTTGATGCATTTGGATGGAAGCGACATCGTTTTTCGGCACGCCGAAACCGGCCGAGTAAGCCGAACCTTCGGCGGCGAGACCGTCTGGATCCACGATGTGGCCTTTACCGCGGACGGAAGCTCTGCCCTGGTGGGTTCCCGTAATCATTTGTATGTTTGGGATTATCTTGCGGGCCGGCTGCTGAAAAGCCTGGATTCGAAAAGAGGGCGGTCGCTGGCGTTGGGAAAAGACGGCCGCTATGTCCTGGTTGGAAGCACGGGCGGGGGAAGCCATATGCGGCTCTGGGAAACCGAGAGTTGGAAGCCTGTGAGAGGCTTCGTGAAGAACGATGCGTGCTCTGATCCGGCTCTTTCTCCTGACAACCGGAAGGCGGCTTCCCGGTCTATGCATGATCCCTACATCCATATTTGGGATGTGAAGTCCGGCCGCCGCATCAAAAAATGGAAAACGGATGCCGAGTTCGTGCTGGCTCCGGAATTCTCCCCCGACGGACGGTATTTGTTGTGGCACGGGGAGAAGACCGTGCACCTTTGGGACGCGGAAACCGGCCGGGAGATTCACCGCTTTGAAGAAGACCGGCGCGTGCGATCATTCGGCTTTTCCCCCGACGGCCGTTATGCGCTCTCGGCTGCATGGTCGCGCATCAAGCTTTGGGACTTGCGCTCCTACAAGGCGGTGCGGACGTTTCGGGGGCACTCGGATGACGTCCGGGATGCGGAATTCACCGCGGATGGCAAGTATTTCGTCTCGGGAAGCGAGGATGATACGGTCAAGTTCTGGGAGGTTTCCTCCCCCGATCCTTTGAAGACGTTTAGAGGGCACGAAAGCACGGTGCTTTCCGTGGCGGTTTCCCCCGACGGGCGGTATGTTTTATCCTCGAGCGTGGACAAGAGCGTCCGCCTGTGGAATCCAAAGAGCGGGAAGCTCATCGCGTCTTTCTACGTGTTTGATGACGGCGAATGGATCGTGATCACTCCCGAGGGGTACTACAATTCCTCGGTGAACGGCGACGCCCACGTGAACGTGCGATTCGGAAACACCGTCTACGGGATAGACCAGTACAAGGCCACCTACTATCGGCCCCGGGTGGTGGTGCAGGCCCTCAAGTTGGGGGACACCCAACAGGCCCTCCTGAATGTTGCGGGAAAAAAGGACGAGGGGATTCTCTTTAAAGAGACCGCTCAGGCGGTGCCGCCTTTTGTGGTGATCAAATCTCCGGAGGACGGTGCGGAACTGAGCCGAGACCAGGCAAGCCTCAAGGTTTATGTGGAGGACCGCCATCTCCCGTTGAAGAGCTTGAAGGTATTCGTGAACGGAAGCCTCCTCACATCCGAGGCGACCAGGGGCATTTCCGTGAAGGCCAAGTCGGGCTCGGCTTCCGAGCGGCTCGAAACGGTTGGACGTGACCCTGCCCATTCCACTGGAGCGGGACACGAATGTCATTGAGGTGGTGGCCTTCAATGGGGTCGCGGAAACCCGAAGACGGGTTACCGTGGCCGTATTGGAGGAACAGGGTCAGCAGGCCGCTTCTGCATCTCTCCTTCCGAATCTTTGGATTTTCGCCATCGGGGTGAACGAGTACCAGGACCCCAAAGTGCCGGATCTCTCCTATGCGGCCGCCGACGCCGCCGGCCTGGTGGAGGCGTTCCGATCGCAGGAGGGCCGATTGTTCAAGGAGGTGAACGCCCTGGTGATCAGCGACGACGCCGAACTCCAACCCACCTTTGAAAACATTCTGGATCATCTCGATTACCTCAGCCGGGCGAGCCATCGCGACGTTGTACTTCTCTTTATCGCCGGCCACGGGGTGAATGACAGCAGGGGCGATTTCTATTTTCTCCCGTCCGATGCTTCCATCGAAAAGGACGGCTCCGTCAAGCGGTCCCGGGCCATATCCTGGCGGGACCTTCGAGCCGTTCTCGATCTTCCCGCCAAAAAGATCGTGTTTGCGGACACCTGTTATTCCGCTGGCATCAGCGGCAAGAAAACCCGTTCCGTGGACAATGACCGGCTGGTCAAGGAGCTTCAGGAGGCGAACGCCGTTATCTTTACTTCCAGCACGGGCACCGAGCTTTCCCAGGAGGACGAAAAGGCGGGCCACGGGGTCTTCACCCAGGCGTTGATTCAAGGCCTTGGGGGGCAAGCGGATCTGGTCAAAGACCGGAAAATCTCCATGAAGGAGCTGGACGCCTATGTGTCGGAGACGGTGCCCAGAAAGACCCGCGGGGCGCAGCATCCCATCACGCAGACGCCCGACGGGTACATCAATTTCCCGATTGCCCTGGTGCGTTGACCGGGATCTCTTGCGCCGATTTTTTGGTTCTCCCGGAAAAGGAATCCCCCATGGTCCCAAACAGAAAGGATTCATTCGGTTTTCGCATCATTATATCTTGGATAGGAGCGAGCCACCTCGGCAGCGTTTTGTTGGTTCGCGGCTTGCGCCGCTCCTACAGAGGCGCCTCCGATTTTGTGTAGGAGCGAGCTTGCTCGCGAACACGCTTTGGACGGGGGATTCGGGTGGGTTTCGGTTGGTAAGGAACTTGGCTGCTTTTTGGAATCATCTTCTCGTGGAGCCTTTTCCTCAGGCAGCGTTTTGTTGGTTCGCGGCTTGCGCCGCTGCTAGAGAGGCGCTTTCGATTTTCTGTAGGAGCGAGCTTGCTCGCGAACACGCTTTGGACGGAGGACTGAGGCTGCACTGCTGCACTATTGAAAATTTGCCATTTCCTACGATAAGAGTAGCAGACAGGGGTTCATGATACCTATAAGGTCATCAACAAAAGGAGGAGGGAAAATGCGTAAAACATGGAAAAGGCTGAGGCAGGGTGCA
>CAYVUX010000453.1:0-3585 GCA_964455075.1 uncultured Desulfobacteraceae bacterium
CTTCAGCATCTCCGGTGCGGCCAACTCGACCCGCTTGATCTCCTGGTGAAGAGACGTGGATTCCAGATACTTTCTGAAGACTTCGACGTCCGGAAGTTCCGGCATGAAGGCCCCTCCTCAGGTTTGGATCCAGCGGCCTCTCACATACTCCATGATCTCGAGGGCGGCCTCCCTGGGTGTAAGGTGCCCCGAATCCACCCGGACTTCCGGGCTCTCGGGGGCCTCGTACGGAGCGGTCATGCCGGGGAGGCCGCCCTCCAGTTCACCCTTTTCCGCCTTTCCGTAGAGATCCTTCTGGACCGACGAGCCCGTACGACCGGATTCCCGACTCCGGGAAATGTCCGCAGGGCACTGAATATATACCTCCGCGAACTGCGGGATCAGAGTCCGGGCCAGTTCCCTGAATTTGCGCCGGTTTCCCGTGGCGTCAATGATCACGCACTTCGCACTGTGTTGAACCAGAAGTTGGGCCGTCAGGACCAGAGACCGATACACCCATTCCCTTTCCTCCGGCGTGTACTCCGGCTCCGGCGTCAGAACCTTCCGGAGCTCGTCGAGTTCCAGGATGACAACCCCCAGGCCGGTTTCGCCCAGCAGCGCCTTGAGCTCCCGTGCGATGGTGCTTTTCCCTGAGCCGGGAACCCCTGTGAGCCACAGGCAGAACATCATTCCCTCTCCAAATAGGAGGAGATCCGGTCCGGGCGGAACACGGGCTCCGCCAGCAGGGCCCTGCCGAAATCGAAGAGCTTTCTGCGGGTCTCGTCGGACTGGGAAGGATAAAAGCGCGGGTGGGCCAGAACCAGCACCCTGAACGCAAAGAAGGGCTGGATAACCTCGAAAAGCTCCCGGTCGGCGGTCTTTTCCATGTAATGATCCAGAAACACCCGGAGCAGTTCGGCAAAGGGCCCCTCGAACGTGCCGGTATGCATGATGGCATAGTAGATGTAGTTCACAGCAAGGCAGGAGACATCGTCGGCCGGCTCCCCCCAGCTCCCCCTGGAGCGATCCAGAAGGGTAAAATCCTCTTCATGGATGCGGATGTTGCCGGGATGAAAGTCCCCGTGCACACAGGAAAGCCTCTCCATCCTGTGCCTGATGCGCCCCCACCACCCGAGGCACGCCGAGGCATAGTCCACAAGCTCCTCGTCGTTTGTGAATCCCGGGTCCTCGTAGGTGTCGATGATGCCCATCACGCATTCCCCATGACCCACGAGGTCCCGGATCCGCCTCCTGTAAAGAATCCCTGCATCTTCCCCTTCGTACTTGCGACCATGAATTTCAGAGAGGAAGTGGGCGAGCTTGAGGGCACGGTCCCGGTCCACGGGGGTCAACGCACCCCTTTCGAGGATGGCATCCAGATCTCTAAAATAGGAGACTCCGCCCGCTTCCTCCATGAATATATAGAACTCACGGGCCTCCCCCAGGGAGATGAGGCCCGTGGGCGTTTCGCCGACCACGTCCACGGCATGGATGTGCTTGGGCATATCATTGTAGTTGGCACCGGCCAGGAGCAGAACCTGGGCTCTGTCCGCATAATGATCGTGCCCGAATCGGGAAGGGAAGACCGTTTTCATGATAAGATGACGCTCCCCTTCCGGCGTTTGAAAACGCAGCAAGGAGGCTGTCCCGTGAACTCCTTCACCCAGGGGGGTCATCTCCATCAGCCGGGCCGTGTCGCCGAACCGCTCCTTGAGATACCCTTCCACTTTTGCGCGGATCCGCATCGGTTTCGTCCCCCAGGGACCCAAGACGAGCGTCCCGGGCCCGGTGCCTGCCGGTAAAGAAACAAGGATTCATATCTTCCTGTGAACAGGATAGGGGATTCCCTTTGGAGTGTCAAACCGGGATCGGCCTGAAAAGGGTAGAACCGGAAAGCCCGCGTAGGACGACAAAGAGCGGCCGGGGATTCACTCGGCCTTTGCGCCGAAAACGGGCAAACACTTCCCGCCTCCCTTGTGCCGGGTGGAATAAATGCGTTTTTGCAACAATTGCCTGAGGATCAATCCGGTTGCACCGCCGGCGGGAACATGCGCTCGGCGGCACCGGCATTCGGACACGCCCTAATGATGACAGACGTTTTCCCCTGTAACGAGGCTCTTCGACAGATACTGGTTTACCAGGGACTCCGGAGCATCCGCCGGGGCCCCGGTAATCACTTCCATTCCTGATTCCTTGAGCATCTCCTGGGCCCGTTCGCCCATGCCGCCGGCGATCACCACCTCAGCCCCTTGTTCCTTCAGCCACCGGGGAAGCACGCCCGGCTCATGAGGCGGAGGCGTACGCATGAATTTGTTTCTGATTTTTCCGTCCTCCGTCTCCACAAACGCGAATTCCTGACAGTGCCCAAAATGGGAAGCCAATTTTCCATCGGCGATGGGGATTGCGATCAAGCGGCCCGAAACCTCCTCTTTTCCCGGCACCGAGGCGGGCACGTCGCCGGGTTTTACGAAACTCGGAACCGTTTTTCTCTCGCTCTTCTCCAGGTGATCCAGAACCTTATTCAATTCGCGCGTGAATGCCAAATCGTGATTATCGAGAAAGGCCACACTCCCCCTGTCCGCCTCATCGATGACCTCGGGCTGAAGAGGAAGGGTCCCCAGCAGAACAACGCCCTCCTGCTTGGCCATGAGCATGCCCCCCCGGGTCTTGAACAGGTCTATCGTCTTTTGGCAGTGGGGACAGACCATCCCGCTCATGTTCTCAACCAAACCGAGAATCTCCATGTGGACATGGCGGCAGAAATTGATGGACTTCCTCACGTCGGCCAGGGACAATTCCTGAGGTGTAGTCACGATCAAGGCCCTGGCGTCCGGGATGGTCTGGGCCACGGTGAGGGGCTCGTCCCCGGTACCGGGAGGAGAGTCAATGATCAGGTAGTCGAGATCCTCCCACTCGATATCCGATATGAACTGTCTGATGACTCCGATCTTGAGCGGGCCCCTCCAGATCGTGGCCCTGTTCTTGTCGTCTCCCATCAGAGGTTCAATGGACATGACCTCCAGGTTGGGCATGTACCGGATGGGACTGGCCTTCCCTTCCCTGGTCCCGGGACCGATACTGCCCTTGAGGTCCAGCAAATGGGGAATGCTCGGACCGTGCAGGTCCACATCCATCAGGCCCACCTTGTGGCCCCTCTTTGCGAGGCCCACGGCCAGGTAGGCGGCTACACTGCTCTTTCCCACGCCCCCCTTGCCGCTCATAACCAAAATCTTGTTTTGTATTTGCGACAGTCTTTCACGGATCTCTTTGTCCTGCATACGATGACTCTCATCATGTCCTGCCTGAGACATGGCTGTATCCCTCCTTCAATGCTAAAAAATCTTCAGGCCTAATTTCGACCTGCTCATGGTCGGCATACCCGCAGGGGGCCGCCTTTTTTTCTGCGCGTCTCGCAGTTCCGGCATCCGGAAACCGCGTCCGAACACATCCGGTAAGATACGCTTCGAGTACTTTTCGCGCAGTCTCCACCCTTCGGCCGGGCCCCCGTCTTCTCGAGTTCTGTATTGTGACCCGATCCAATCGGCTCCCAGCGCATTGCTGATGGTCGCCGGCTACGTCTTTTTCAACTCCCTGATATCGGAAAGG
>CAYVUX010000454.1:0-3045 GCA_964455075.1 uncultured Desulfobacteraceae bacterium
CCGACCCAAATCTGAGCGTCAATTCTGTGAATTTATTTTTGAGTGAGCCCTTAGATCCCCCTCCCGCGGTAAAGGAACGGACGGCGGGAACAGGTCGGTACGCGTCTACTCTCCGGGAACGTGCATCTGAAATAGAATATAGTCCACAAGATGACAGACAATATGTCCCGCCAGGATATGGGCCTCCTGTACCCTGGGGGTGTCGGCGCTTCTTGCCGCAATGGCCAGATCCACCATATTTCCCAGCTTTCCCCCATTTTTTCCGAGGAAGCCTGCGGTGAACATCCGCCGGTCCCGTGCGGCCCTTGCCGCAGCCAGGAGGTTCGCAGAGTTCCCGCTTGTGCTGATCATCAGGAGGACATCCCCTTCGACCCCCAATGCCTTTATCTGCTTTTCGAAGACGTTCTCAAACGAAGAATCGTTTCCGATACTTGTCAGTATGGAGCTGTCCGTACTCAGCGCCAACGCCGGCAGAGGCGGTCTTTCGATAGAGTACCTGTTGACGAATTCCGCGGCAAGGTGCTGGGCATCCGCGGCACTCCCTCCGTTTCCGCAGATGAGCAGTTTGCGATCCTTGGTAAAAGCCTCGGCAATTCTCTCTGCAAGTGATATCAGGAGGGAAGCGTTCTCCTGGATGTAAACGCGTTTCACCTCGAGACTCTGCGCCAAAAGCTCACGAACAATCCCTCTCAAATTGCCTCGCCCCCTTTGCCAAAAATTGATTCCCGGCAATAGGGTTCCCCCTGAGAAACCCGGCGTTTCCGCCCGCCGGCTGGGTCGCCCATGACCCGCCTCCGTTTTTAAAAGTGGAACAGGGTTTGCATATGTCTGCCCGGACCAAAAACTATAGCTTCGTACATCGTTTGTCAACTTCACATCCCGATTCTCCAAAACCCATGGGAACTTCTCCTCAAATGTTTCGATGGACCCTCGAATTGCTTTCCTGTTGCAAAAGTTTCTTTCATCTGCTAAAAATACATGATATTGTCTTAACTGCGAACCCGTTCGTAAGATATGAACTTCCATATTCCGCGATCGGCACGCCTATTCAACAGAGCCGTCCGCGTGGAGACCTTGAAAGAATGTTTCCGTCTCAGGCGGAGAGACCTTTGAAAAATATTCAATTTTGTTCAAGGTCAAGGAAAGCGAGGATTTCAACCGCAGGAACATACCGAATATTTTGAGGATTGGAATCCGAGAATAACGCAGAGATTGGGCAAGAGAGGGCTTTCTCAGAAGTCTCCCCGGGAGGGTTTCCGGGGGCCCGGTTCGGAGGGGAAGATCTTCTTGAGCGCAGGACATTTGTTTTTCTGCTTCCATAAAATCATTCAAAAAGGGGGATACCATGACGAAGTCTGAATTGGTTGCCGAAATCGCACAGAGAACGAATTTGACCAAAGCCGACGCCGAGCGGGCGCTCAATGCCTTCGTGGATGCAACAAAGATGACCTTGAAAGAGGAAGGAAAGCTCACCCTGGCAGGGCTGGGGTCCTTCATAGTCACCAAGAGGGATGCAAGGAAGGGGAGGAACCCGCAAACGGGCGCCGAAATCACGATCCCGGCAAGCAAAGGAGTCAGGTTCCGTCCCGGAAAGGCCTTGAAGGACAGCCTTTAGAAAGACGTCCCGGATTTTTCTTTCACCCACCGATTGGGCGAAGTCCATGGCGGGATCCCTCAACAATTCGAGGATCCCGCTCTTTTTGTTTGGCGCCCATCCACGAATTCGATAAAAGCACAAGGTGTTTTCCATTCAGAGATGACCCCGCCCCTGGGGTACACACAAACACTGGACCTCCGGGGACCCGCTCGAAAGGTGGGGGCTGAGCATCCATTAGGATGCGAAGAAACCGGGGACCCGCCCAAAGGGCGGGGACTAAGCCACCTTCAGGTGGCGAAGAAGAAGGTCCTGTTATGGATGGAAACTACTCGACCTCGAGTACGGCAAGGCGCCGGAGGGCATTCGCCACGATCTTGAACTGGTCGTTCTGTATGGTCCTGACGTCCATAAGAATCCTGTCCTTCTCAACCCTTGGGACGAGGGGCGGATCGTAGGCGCGAAGCCATCTCTCCATAAAGCGGGCCGTAAGCTTCTGCGGTCGCAGGCAAATGAGGCGGCTCTGCAAACGGGAAAGCGGGAGAGCACCTCCACCGACCGCGGAATCCCCATCCACGAATTCAATGACAAACCCTTCTGTTTCGAGGTTCCCGATCAACCTCCGAAGACGGTTCGCCCTGCGCCTCACAGAGGCATAAGGTTCGCAGATCATGACAAGAGTGGGGATTTCTCTTATCGCCCGGACCTCATCCCGGTAGAGGCGCAGCGTCTCCTCCAACGCCACAAGGGTAAGCTTGTCGATTCTGAGGGCCCTGGCCAGCTGATTCTTTTTGATGGCATCCACGAGGTCTTTGCGACCCAGGATAATGCCGGCTTGGGGACCGCCAAGCAACTTGTCTCCGCTGAACGTGACCAGATCCGCCCCTTGTTTGAGGGTCTCTTGAACAGTAGGCTCTTTGCGCAACCCGTACTTGGACAAATCGACCAGACAACCGCTCCCGAGGTCTTGCATCACAGGAATGCCGTGCGGCTCGCCCAAAGCGACGAGCTCTTCGATCGAGACTTCTTGGGTAAACCCAATCAGATCGAAGTTGCTTCGGTGCACCTTGAGGAGAAGCGCCGTTTCAGGATCAATCATCTCTCGGTAGTCCTTCGCATGCGTTTTGTTGGTGGTGCCGACTTCCACCATGATGGCTCCACTTTTCCCCATGACATCCGGGATGCGGAAGGACCCGCCGATTTCCACCAGTTCCCCCCGGGAGATCACAACTCTACGCCCCCTCGCAATAGTCTCCAGACACAGAAGAACCGCGGCGGCGTTGTTGTTCACCACCATGGCATCTTCCGCGCCTGTAAGCTCCTTGAGAATGCCTGTCACATGCACATGCCGGCTTCCCCTCTTCCCCAATTCGAGGCTGTATTCCAGATTGCTGTACCCGCCCGCGACGGGCCGAAACCTTTCCAAGACCTTATCGGCCAGGATAGAACGT
>CAYVUX010000454.1:3055-3581 GCA_964455075.1 uncultured Desulfobacteraceae bacterium
CCCAGGTTGGTATGGACGACGACGCCGGTGCAGTTGATCACCGGCCTCAGCCGCGGCCTCGACATGGATTCCAGTGCTTCGATCACGCGGTCGCAAACGGAACCCAGAGTCAGTTCCTCCTCGGAAATGTCTTCGCCTCTCTCGATTTTCGCACGCATCCCGTCAAGGACTTGCGACACACCTCTGGCAATCAAGCTCCTTGGATAACGAAGAGAGGCATCCTGCAGTTCCGAGCTCATGAGCACCCGGTCCACCTTGGGAATTCTCCTGAAAAGCTCTTGCTTGTCTCGTTGTCCCACCTTCCGTGCACCTCCTGAAAGCCGAAGTTCTCTTGCATCGAACCGCGCGCCGCGTCTGGTTTCCACCGGGGCGGGCCGGGTCTTGTCCCGTCTGCACCGAAAATGCCTTCCGCCTGCCGCCCGATCTCCTCTTCAAATGCTGTCGATCCCCGGCCGAAGGCGGCATTCCAAAGCCGGGAGAGGAAGATCAACGCCTCAAAACGCCCCGGCTCGCAAGATTAGAATAT
>CAYVUX010000455.1:0-3579 GCA_964455075.1 uncultured Desulfobacteraceae bacterium
ATCCTGCCGGCCATGCTTATATGCTACCACCTGTCCGGGACCCTGACGTTTTCAGATCAGGGGTTCCTGGCCGGGACCGGGTCGCCGCAGCTCATGACCGTACTTTTGTTGATGTTTGTTTTCGGGTTTGCCAAGGCCGCCATACTCCCTTTGCATGGGTGGCTTCCGGCGGCCATGGTGGCCCCCACCCCGGTGAGTGCGTTGCTGCACGCCGTGGCCGTGGTCAAGGTGGGTGCTTTCAGCATCGTCCGGGTAATCACCGGGATGTTCGGCATCGAGCTGCTGTCATCGCTGAATCTGGGGACCGTTGTGTGCGTGATCGCCTCGTGCACCATTCTGATTGCATCCCTTATTGCGCTTTCCCAGGACAACCTCAAACGGCTCCTTGCGTTTTCCACCATCGGTCAGTTGTCGTACATTGTCTTGGGGGTGTGTTTGCTCTCGCCCAAGGGGATAACCGGGGGGATCCTGCACATCGCCATGCACGCCTTTGGAAAAATCACCCTGTTTTTCTGTGCAGGGGCCATATTTGTGGCAACAGGAAAGCGGAATATCAGCGAAATGGTGGGGATCGGCAGGCGCATGCCGGTAACCATGATTGCATTTTTTATCGCTTCTTTGAGCATCATCGGTCTTCCGCCCACCGGCGGTTTCTTGAGCAAGTGGTACCTGGTCCTGGGTACGCTCCAGGCGGATCAGATGGCCATGTTGGCAGTGCTGCTGGTCAGTTCACTTCTCAATGCGGCCTACTTGCTCCCCATTGTCTACCGGGCCTTCTACTGCACGGAACAGGAGTGCCTGTTCGAAAAGAAGATGAAGGAGGCGCCCATGTGGTGCGTGGTCCCCCTTTCCGTCACTGCGGCGGTGTCGCTTCTGCTCTTTTTTTACCCGGGCGTTTTCCTGAGACTTGCGGAACTCGTGGGCGGGACATAGGAGGAAATCCCCATGGACAAGAAAAAGGAGTTTGATTTTTTTGACAGACCCAAAGTGATCCGGGGATTGTGGATCTCCCTTTACGTGGTGTGCGGGCTTTTGATCATCCCGGATTTCTTCATGCGCGGCGAGCCCCACTTCAGGGTGGACGGGTTGTTCGGGTTTTACGCACTTCTGGGGTTTGTATCCTGTTCGATCTTGATCCTTTTCTCCAAGCTGGTGGGTTTTTGGTTAAAGAAACGAGAGGGTTACTATGATGAGTGATTTTCCGCCGAGCATCATCCTCATCGCGGGCGCCTTTCTTGTTCCCTTTTTTGCGGGCAGGACCAAAAACGTCTATACCATCCTTCTGCCGGCAGTGACCTTCTTCTTCATCTACCACCTGGCCTCGGGACATGCAGGCAGCATCCATTTCTTCGGATTCGATCTGACCTTTGTGAGGGTGGATAAGTTAAGTAAGGTTTTCGGATATATCTTTACACTGAACGCCTTTGCCGCCTTCATTTACGCCTATTACCTGAAAGACAACACACAACATATGGCGGCCCTCGTGTATATCGGGAGTTCCCTCGGGGTGGTCTTTGCCGGCGATCTGGTGAGCCTGTATTTCTTCTGGGAAATCATGGCCGTGGCGTCCACCTTCCTGATCCTGGCCAGGAAGACACCCAAGGCCCAGCAAGCGGCCATACGGTACATCCTCCTTCACATCTTCGGGGGTCTCCTGTTGCTGGCAGGGATCGTCCTCCACATTTCCCAGACCGGTTCGGTGGCCTTTGGTCCGATGACCGACCGGAATCTTGCCACCTACCTGATGCTGATCGGCATCCTGGTCAACGCGGCCGCTCCCCCTTTGTCGGCCTGGCTCTCCGACTCTTACCCGGAATCCACGGTGGTGGGCGGTGTGATCCTGAGCGCATACACCACCAAGACCGCTGTATACACCTTGGTGAGGGGGTTTCCGGGGTGGGAAATCCTCATCGTGGTGGGATGCGTCATGACCATCTACGGGATCATCTATGCCCTTCTCGAAAACGACATGCGCAGGATTCTGGCCTACAGCATTATCAATCAGGTGGGATTTATGGTGACCGGGGTGGGCATCGGGACCGCCATGTCCCTCAACGGCAGCGTCGCCCATGCCTTCTGCCACATCATCTACAAGGCCCTGTTGTGGATGTCCGCGGGTTCGGTGCTCTATATGACGGGAAAGAGCAGATGCACGGATCTGGGCGGGCTTTACAAGACCATGCCCTGGACCCTGATATTCGGTCTCGTGGGGGCGCTCTCCATCTCCTCCTTTCCCGGCACCAGTGGATTCACGAGCAAGTCGCTCATTATAGACGGCGCGGTCCATTCGCATTTGTTCTGGGTATGGCTTGTTCTGGAGATCGCATCGGCCGGTGTATTCCTGCACGCCGGCATCAAGTTTCCGTATTTTGTCTTCTTTGCCAAAGACAAGGGCCTTCGGCCCGGTGAAACCCACCTGTCCATGTTGGTGGCCATGGGATTCTTGTCGTTTCTGTGCATCTTTCTGGGCCTTTATCCGCAACCGCTCTATGCGGTGCTTCCCTTTGATGTCCCTTACCAGGCCTACACCTTCCACCACGTGGTAACCCAGTTGCAGCTCCTCATGTTCTCGGCCCTTGTTTTCTTTCTCTTCCTTCCGCTGCTCAAGAGGACGGAGACCATCTCTCTCGACACGGACTGGTTCTACCGCATGGGGGGACGCCTCTTCTATGATGTCATGGCCAAGACCCTCAACCCCATTAACGCGGCCTGTGAACGGTTTTTTGTCAGCAGGTTCGCCCGAACCGTGGCCCGTCTTTCCAAAGACGTGATCCCGAGGGCCGTTCTTCTGATCGTGGTGAGTGTATGGCTATTGACCGGAGTGCGGGGCGAACGGCTGGCAATCAAAAAGAGAAAAATATATAATGATTTTTTGAGCGGCACCTTTCCGGTGGGAATCAGCGCGGGCGTCGCCGCCCTATTTATTATTTTGATTTACGCACTCGCATAAGTTGGCCGCGGAGGATGTTTCATGGTTTCTGTTGAAGATCTGAGAAAAATCCTGGTGCTTGACAACTTGACCCAGCCCATGCTGGAGTCCATGCAGCCGTTGACCCGGCTGCATCTGTTCGGAGAACAGCAGGTCGTGTATAAAGAGGGCGATCCAGCGGAGTATTTTTACATGCTGATCAAGGGAAAGGTGATCTTGGAGGTTGAGGCATCCGAAGCCCTCATGATTTCTCTCGGCGCCATCAAACCGGGTTATTCCTTTGGATGGTCTTCACTGCTTCCAGGGTCTAAATACAGCACCTATGCCATATGTGTGGATTCATGTGAAATAATGTCGGTGCATGGAGATAAATTTTTGGAACTCCTCGAAAAGGACCATTCCATAGGTTACAAGTTCATGAATACGGTGGTCGGTATTTTAAAACGGCGTCTGGAACGACGCACCGGACAGTTTATTCAGGTCATGGCCAAACACCCCGATCTGCAGAAGCTTATGGGAGCGTCTCAGTCGGCGCCCAAGGTATAGATGGTCGGATTGCCGCTGAAACCGGATCTTGGGAGCGGAGCGCACACCTCCCCTTAGGGCTCACTCAAAAATAAATTCACAGAATTGACGCTCAGATTTGGGTC
>CAYVUX010000456.1:0-3576 GCA_964455075.1 uncultured Desulfobacteraceae bacterium
GACTTGCGGGAAACCCACATGAGATAAATACAAAATCAGAACAAATTTACCGTGTTCTGATCCCGCCTCATTTTCGGGTTGGCGGTCGCGTAAGCATTGGTTTCGGGCATTCCGCGAGTGAAAGCCCTCCTTGAAAGGCCGGGCTCCGTTCCATGCGCACAGAGCTCGGGGGATTGACTTTTCAAATCCTCTGTCTTAATGGAGAGGGAATCTTCGAAGGACGGCACTCCATGGAAAAGATCGATCAAACGGCCGAATTTTTGCTGTCAAAAATCCAGGAAGTTCCCACCGTGGGGATGATCACAGGCACCGGACTGGGGAATGTCATAGGGAACATGGACGCTCGTTTTCGCATTCCCTACGAGGAGATCCCCCATTTCCCCAGGTCCACGGTTGAAGGCCACTCCGGATACCTGATCTCAGGCGTACTGTCGGGAAAGCAGGTCATTGCCATGGAAGGTCGCTTCCACCTCTACGAAGGGTACACGCCCAAAGAAATCACTTTTCCGGTCAGGGTGATGGCGAGGCTGGGCGCCCGTTCCCTCCTTATCTCAAGTGCCGCCGGCGGTCTGAATCCACTTTTCGAGGACGGCGATCTCATGATGGTAACGGATCATATCAACCTGACCGGCACGAATCCTCTTGTGGGACAAAACCAGGACGAATTCGGTCCACGTTTTCCGAAAATGGTCGAGCCCTACCCTCGTGAACTGATCCACATGGCCCGGCAAAAGGCTCTTCGGATGGGAATTTCGTTGCGATTGGGGGTGTACGCGGGAGTCCTTGGACCCAGCATGGAAACCCCCGCGGAAACCCGGGCGTTGCGAACGCTCGGAGCCGATGCCGTAGGCATGTCAACGGTTTCAGAAACCATCGTGGCTGTCCATTCCGGTTTAAAGGTGATGGCCGCAACAGTGATCACAAACATGAACCTCCCTGACTGCATGGAGGGAGCGTCCGTGGAGCAAATCGTCGAGACGGCTCGAAATGCGTCCCACTCCTTGGCCGACCTCTGGGAAGCAATCATCCAAGATTTGCCGGACTGATCCCGTGAGCCCCGCTGCTTTGCGGACGGAACCGGAGTTCCTCGCCCGCCGAGAGAGCAAGATAGTGCCCGTGCACGAATTCGGTGGGGCACAAGGAAATTGCGTAACAATTCTTGGAAATAAATGAGGGACATATGAGCACGGAAGAAATGGACCTGATCATAGAAAACGGTACGTTCCTGACCATGGACGGTGAAGGACGCGTTATTGAGGACGGGTTCCTATGCGTACGGAAGGATCGCATCTGTCGTATAGAAAGCGGTCGAAAAAGGGATGCAAACCTGCAATCGAGGAAAACCCTGGACGCGGAAGGGGGGCTTGTCCTTCCCGGTCTGATCAACGGGCATACGCACGCCGCCATGAGTCTCTTCCGCGGCCTCGCAGATGACCTCCCCCTGATGGAGTGGCTGACCAACTATATATTCCCGGTGGAGAGCCGCATGGACGCAGAATTCGTTTATGCGGGAACGCAGCTCGCCTGCGCCGAGATGATCATGTCGGGGTCAACCACTTTCTGCGACATGTATCTGTTTGAAGATCAGGTGGCCATGGCCGGCAAGGAGGCGGGCATGAGATGTCTGGTAGGGGAAGTGACTTATGATTTCCCGTCCCCGCACTACGGGCCCGTGGAGAATGCCCTGCCGTTTTCGGAATCCCTCATCCGTGCCTGGGAGAAGGATCCGCTGGTTCACATTGCCGTAGAACCCCATTCTCTTTTTACCTGCAGCCCGGATCTATTGAAGTCCTCCGGTGAACTGGCGCGCCGCTACGGGGTGCCCCTCATTATTCACGTGGCCGAGACGGAAGCGGAGGTGGAAGATGTCAAGAAGAGATACGGCCGGAGGCCCGTTGATCACCTGGCGTCGCTGGGGCTTCTGGACTCGAATCTGATCGCGGACCACTGTGTTCACCTGACGCCTTTGGAGATAGACGCCCTTGCGGAAAGCGGTGTACGGGTGGTTCACACTCCGGAGAGCAATATGAAGCTCGCCTCCGGTGTCGCGCCGGTGTCTCGCATGCTCTCAAAAGGCATTGTGGTGGGCCTTGGTACTGATGGATGTGCCTCCAACAACAACCTGGATCTTTTCGGCGAAATGGATTCGGCCGCCAAGCTGGCCAAGGTCAACGCCATGGATCCCACGGTTATGGACGCCGAGACCGTGCTGAGGATGGCAACCATCAACGGAGCGACGGCATTGGGACTCGGAGAGATCACCGGTTCCCTGGAACCCGGGAAAAAGGCCGATATCATTGTGGTGGATACGAAAAAGCCCCATCTAACTCCCTTGTATAACCCCTATTCCCACATGGTCTATTCGGCTCGCGGGAGCGATGTGCGGCACTCTCTCATCGACGGCCGCCTGGTCATGGAAGACCGCCGGCTTTTGACCCTGGACCTCGATTCGGTCATGGACAGGGCCAGGGAAAAGGCCCGGGATGTGGAGGGATGGCTTAAGTAGAGATACGGTTTTCTATTTTGTGGAATGACCGCCGGGAGGTGCAAAACCGGAAGATGGGACCGGATCGTGAACGTTTTATCGCGCTTGGAAGCAGGCTCAGGGGGATACCCGAAGTGCTGACTTTGGGTGTAAAACCGAATTTCCTGGATTACAGCTCCCGTGAAAGGGAACTGATCGCTTCTGCGAAAGGCATTCTCTACCCTACTCTCAACTACGCCCAGTTCTTCTTTACCGCCGGGAAGCCCATCTTCCCCAGTCTCGAAACGTACCTCTACGCCGATGAAAAAATCAAACAAACCACGCTCTTTTACATGCTCGGCATCCCGCATCCGCGAACAAAAATTTATTATTCCCTCCATCACTTCCAGATTCTAAAGGACTTCTCCTTCCCCTTTGTGGCAAAAATTCCCAGGCGCTCCGCCAAGGGTCGAGGGGTCTATAAAATTTTCAGCCGTGGGGACCTGGAAACATACCTCGAACAGACGAAGATCGCCTATATTCAGGAGTTCCTTCCCCACGAAAGGGACCTCCGGGTCGTTTTGATCAACTACGAGCCTGTATTGTCCTACTGGAGGGTCAGGAGCCCGGAAGATTTTCGAACGAATCTCGCCTGTGGAGGTCGCATGGATTTTGAAAATATCCCGGAACAAGGAATCCGGATTGCCAGGGACGCGGCCCTCAGGTGCAGACTCAATGACGTGGGTATGGATCTGATTCACTCTGGAGAAAGGTGGTACGTGATCGAGGCCAACATGAAGTACGGAAGGAAAGGACTCATGGCTCAAGGCCTGGACTT
This sequence comes from uncultured Desulfobacteraceae bacterium, assembly GCA_964455075.1. GTDB lineage: Bacteria > Desulfobacterota > DSM-4660 > Desulfatiglandales > Desulfatiglandaceae > CAYVUX01. The sequence goes on from CAYVUX010000456.1 coordinate 3,303, forward strand.
AAAAAAAATCATGCAGGAAAGGCTTCTGGCGGGAGACATTTTTAATCTATTATAACAATGGCTTATAAATTATTATTAAACAAATTTATTAATAACAGGCTGCTGTTGTTGACAGCCGCGATCGCGATGTTGCTTTGCCTTTTGGTCCCGATTTGTCTTCTCGGATACGTTTATCTGGAGGTGACCCGGGAGGCCTCCACGCGTATTGAAAGGGGCGCCATAGATCGCATAATCGCCTCGGAAAGCCCCGTATATTATGACGATGGACAGACCC
>CAYVUX010000457.1:0-3566 GCA_964455075.1 uncultured Desulfobacteraceae bacterium
AGAGGATCCCCTTAAAAGCCGTGGGTCTCTTCCATCATTTGTATGAAGCGATCAAAAAGATACGAGGCGTCGTGCGGCCCCGGAGCCGCCTCAGGGTGGTACTGAACCGAAAACAAAGGAAGCCTTTTGTGAATGAGGCCTTCCAGGGTCCGGTCGTTCAGGTTGACGTGGCTCAACTCCACATCCCGGCTTCGCAGGGACTCCATATCCACGCAGAACCCGTGGTTCTGGGAGGTGATCTCCACTTTTCCCGTGGCCAGGTCCTTGACGGGCTGATTCCCGCCGCGGTGCCCGAACTTGAGTTTAAAGGTGCTCCCCCCCAGGGCCAGGCCGATGAGTTGGTGTCCGAGACAGACGCCGAACATGGGCCGCTTCCCAACCTGCCGGGATACGGTTTCCACGGCGTAGCCTACCGCCGCCGGGTCCCCGGGGCCGTTGCTCAGGAAAAGACCGTGTGGATTGACCCGGTCGATGGCCTCCGACGGCGTGCCGGCCGGCAGAATCAGCAGATTGCAGCCCCTTCTTTCCAGGGAGCGTAGGATGTTGTATTTGATCCCGTAGTCCATGGCGACCACCCGCCACCGACCGGCATTCTCCGGCCACCGAAACCCGTCAAGTCCTGCTTCGAGGGGTTCGATCCGCCCGTTCCGCCACAGCAGGGGTTGCCTGCAAGTGACATCCTTTACGAGATCCAGGCCTATCATGTCGGGGCCTGCCCGGGCTTTCTCGGCGAGAGACCGCGGATCGAGATTCCGGGTGGACAGGGCCGCCTTCATGGCGCCTTGAAGGCGGATGTGGCGGGTGAGGGCGCGGGTATCGATTCCTTCAATGCCGGGGATATGGGAGGCTCTCAAGTATTCGGCCAGGGTTTTCCGGGAGCGCCAATTGCTGGGAAATTCCTGGTATTCGCGCACCAGAAGGGCCCGGACCTGAATTCTGCCGGATTCCACGTCCTGATCGTTGATTCCGTAGTTGCCTATGAGAGGGTAGGTCATGGTGACCATCTGCCCGCAGTAGGAGGGATCCGTTAAAATTTCCTGGTATCCGAGCATGCTCGTGTTAAAGACCACCTCTCCGTGGGCCTCGGCCTCTCCGGTGAAGGAGCGGCCGGAGAAAACCCTTCCGTCTTCGAGTGCAAGCAGTGCCTTCATATCGTTTTCCAAAGTCGAATTCCCGGGACCTGACCGCGCTCATCACCCGGAATGCCAGGTTTTCCTCACCTTCACCCCCCGGCTTTTCAGGGCCTTCTTGATCTCCTCGACCGTGTACGTTTCGTAGTGCACGATGGAGGCTACAAGGGCTGCGTCCGCCTTTCCCTCAGTGAACACATCAAAGATGTGATCGATGCTTCCCGCGCCGCCCGAGGCAATGACCGGGATGCCGACATTTCCCGAAATGAGCCGGGTGAGTTCGACCTCGTAGCCCGCCTGGGTCCCGTCCGCATCGATGGAGTTCAGGCAGATCTCCCCCGCACCGAGGGCTTCGGCCCTTTTCGCCCAGGCGAGAGCGTCCAGCTCCGTGTAGGTTCGCCCCCCATGGGTGACCATTTCATAGCCGGAAGGGGTCTTTTCGCCCGGATGAACCTTTTTTACGTCCATCCCCAGCACGATGCATTGGCTGCCGAAAGCACGCGCCCCTTCGGCGATCAACCCGGGGTTCTCAACCGCGGCCGTGTTGACGCTGACTTTCTCAGCTCCGGCAAGAAGCACCGCCCGCATGTCTTCAAGAGATCGAATGCCGCCCCCGACAGAGAAAGGAATGAAGATCTCCCGGGCGACACCCCGAACCACGTCGATCATAATATCCCGACGGTCGCTGGAGGCGGTGATGTCGTAGAAGACGAGTTCATCGGCGCCCTGCTCGTAATAGAATCGGGCCATTTCCACAGGGTCCCCGATGTCCACGTTCTCCTTGAACTTGATGCCTTTCGTGGTTTTCCCGTTTCGAACGTCGAGGCAGGGAATGATCCTTTTACTCAGCATGGGATCCGTTCCATGTGCAAAAATTTTTGAGCAGTCTCAACCCGGCGGCCCCGCTCTTCTCGGGGTGAAACTGCGTCGCGATCACGTTGGCTGCCCCCAGGATGGAGGCAAAGTCCATGCCGTAGTCCGTCCTTCCGACAACATGCTGCTCCAGGGCGGGCGCGGGATAGTACGAGTGGACAAAATAGAACTCGTCATCGGCTCCGATTCCTTCCATCACCGGATGCCTCCGGACAAGTGTCACGCCGTTCCATCCCATGTGAGGAATCTTAAGCCGTTCAGCGCGGTTTTTCGATAAGAGGGGGGAGGGAAAGCGCTTGACGGTTCCGGGGATCAGCCCGAGGCAGGGAGCTTGATTTTCCTCGCTTTTATCAAGCACGATCTGTGCGCCCAGGCAGATGCCCAGGATGGGTTTCGCCTCCTCGTGCGCTTCGCGGAGAACCCGGTCCAGCCCCATCTCCTTCAGGTCTTGGATCGCCTTCCCCGCTGCGCCCACACCAGGGAAGATGATCCGTTCGGCGTCAAGGATGTCCTTGGGCCTTCGGGTAATCCGGAAGCGGAATCCCAGCTTTTCGAGGGCAAGTCCCACGCTGGTGAGGTTTCCGGCCTTGTAATCGATGACGGCGATCATCGCGCTCCCCCGTTGGATCGGCCCCTCCCCTCTGTTCGGCTGAGATATGCGGAAATTTCCCGGGCGGCCTTTTGTCCGTCTGCAATCGCCTTCACCACCAGGGACTGCCCCAGATTCATGTCGCCGGCGACAAAGATTCCCTTCACGCTGGTCATCCTGCGTTCGTCGGCCCGTACAGTCCCCCGCTCGTCCAGCGCGATGTCCACGCCTTCGACGAGCCGGTTCTTTTCGGGCCCCACAAATCCCATGGAGAGCAGGACCAGGTCCGCCTTGAGTTGGAACTCCGTGCCCGGCTTCTCGACGGGAACCGGCGATGCGCCCTCACGCGAACTCCGCCATTCGACTTCCGCGCATCTCACGGCCGTCACGCGTCCGGAATCTCCCAGGAACTCCTTGGCGGTCACGGACCAGTGGGATGTTCCGCCTTCCAGATGTGCATGAGAGCGTCTCCGCATGAGCGGCCACATGGGCCAGGGCGTGTCTTCGGAACGCTTTTCAGGGGGCGTCGGCAGGATTTCCAGTTGGTGAACCTCCCCGGCCCCCTGCCGCAGTGCGGTCCCCAGGCAGTCGCTGCCCGTGTCCCCGCCTCCGATAATCACCACATGCTTTCCCCGTGCTGTGATGTCCCTTGCCGGATCAACGTTTTCTCCGGCAATCTTCCGATTCTGGACCGTGAGGTAGTCCATGGCGAAGTGGATGCCCTCCAGACGGCGGCCCGGAACGTCGAGATCCCTCGGTTCCCGGGCGCCGCACGCCAGGCAAACAGCGTCGAAGCGCCTTTGGAGATAATGATATGATACGTCTTCGCCCACCCTTACGCCGGCCTCAAAAACTACTCCCTGGTTCTCCATCAACTGGAGGCGCCGGTCGATGACCCACTTCTCCAGCTTGAAGTCGGGGAGCAGATCGCGACCACCGCCGCCTTGGCATAGGTATCGCGATCGACGATCAGC
>CAYVUX010000458.1:0-3564 GCA_964455075.1 uncultured Desulfobacteraceae bacterium
GACGGCAACACGGCAGAAGAGGCAGGGAAAAGCCTGGACAAGGCTGTCTCCGTCATTCAGAGAGCCTCTTCCAAAGGAGTCATTCACAGGAACAAGGCGGCGAGGAAAATTTCCAGGCTCACGAAGAAAGTGAACCGCATCGGGGCCGCCTAGTGCAACCCCTCGGAGCAGAGGGAGAGCACGAGGTCTTCCAGGATCAAGTCGTACTGCGCACTTGATTTGAGAAGATCATCCGCCCGATACAGAAGCTCATAGGCGTCCCCGAGTTCCTCGAGTGTCCACAGTCTCGCCTGCCGGAGGAGCTTGTTCGCCACAAAGGCGGGGACCCCCAGCGTTCCGGCCGCGTTTCTTTCTCCGTCCTTTCCTTCCAGCAGGATCTTCGCGCGCCCCAGCAGCCCCACCTGACGATTCAGCATGCCCAGAATCTTGACCGGTGCGTCCCTGCCCTCTTCTTCAAGAAGCCCGAGGAGTAACTTGAGGGCCCTGTCCGCCTTTTTCTGCGAAACCTCGTCCACAAGCTCGAATATGCTATAGGAACGGCTGTTCACGGTCAGGTCCCTGACCTCCTCCGGGCCGACGCTTTCGCCCTCAAATCGAACGGAGAGCTTCTCCAGCTCGGTTTCCACAACCCTCAAATCATCCCCTACGAGCTGCTGGAATATCTCGGAACCGGTCTCATCCATCCTCATACCCAGTTCTTCCGCCCTCTTCCGGATCCAGCGGGCGATCTGGTCCGCGCTCATCCTTCTGAACGAAACCGCAAGGCCCCGCTCCCTGATCTTTCTGAAAAGCGACAGCCGGAAGTCTGCTTTGGGAGTTGTAAACACCAGGCAGGCCGTTTCCACGGGATCTTCCAGGTATGCCACAAACTGGTCCTGCTCGCCGGACTTTATCCGCTCAGCGTTGCGCACGACAACCACCCGCCGGGACGCCATAAACGGAGCAGAGCGGGCGGTGTCGACAATCATGGCGGGACTCGCCTTGGGCTCCGAGGCCCCCCCGCCGATTCGAAATGTGTGCACATTGAAATCCCTGACGGACTCCGGAACCAAGGCGGCGCGCAGCACCTCCAGAACGCCCTCCATGCGGTATTCGTCGGGCCCGTGAAACAGATACAAGGGAGACACACGGCCCTTTTTCACCTGCGCCTCCACGGTTTTCGGGGTGAGATCCGACGGCATCAGAATCTTTCCATGGTTTGGGCGTACATTCGTTCCGCCATCCTGGCCGCAATCTGCTCGATGGCCCGGCGCTCACTGAACCGATTTTGGAGCGGATCGGAGGTCACCCGGAAGGACGCCTTCTCCTCCATGTCCGCGTCTCGCCAGATCGTCTGCCCTGTGGCCCTGTCCACCAGTTTGACGTCCATCCGCACCTTCAACCACCTCCGATTGGTGACCGCGTAGGTGGTGGTCTCTCCCTTGACCTCCTCTTCGGTGGTCTTGTAGGCGTGCGGCGTTGTGCGAATCTCATAAATCTTTCCCACGAGAACTGCTGAGGCTTCGTGTTCCTGTACCAGGGGAATCCGGGTGTGGCTTGCGAACTCCTCCCGGATGATGCGGGTGAACCAGCCTTCGAAACCGGGGTCGGACGAAGAGCTTTCCATCAAGGGGATAGCGAGGGACTGGATGTCCAGCCCCAGGGGTTTTTCGGTTCCTCTCAGCCTGTATCCGCATCCCGCGGAAACGACCACCCAGGAAAAGAAAAGGAGGCCCAGAAGGACCACGGCGCAGGTCCGCGCCTTGATTCTCTCGGTGCGCATCATACCACCACGTTTATCAACTTTTTCTGAACCACAATGACCTTCTTCACGGGCTTCTCCCCCACAAAACGCTGTACGCGCTCGTCTTTGAGCGCCGTTTCTTCAATCTCCTTCTCGCTGCAGGAGGCCGGGACTTCGATCCGGCTTCTCACCTTGCCGTTCACCTGCAAAACAACCAGCCTGGTCTCCGCTTTCAGGGCATCCTCGCGATATGGGGGCCAGTCAACTTCCAGGATAGATCCTTTATGCCCGAGCCTTTCCCAGAGCTCATCCGAAATGTGGGGTACTACAGGCGAAAGGAGCACGACCGAGGTCTCCACCGCCTCTCGAACCAGGGACCATTCCACGTCTTCGAGCCGCTCCCGGCCGCCGACAAACTGATTCACTTCGTTGACCAGCTCCATGACGGCCGAAATGGCCGTATTGAAATGAAACCGGCTCTCAATGTCCTCCGTCACCTTTTTGATGGTGAGATGGGTGCGGCGGTGAAGCGCGGACGCTCGCTGGGAGAGGGACGTCCCGCCGTCGTAGGCGGGCACACGCTCGAGGTCGTCCAGGTTGTCCGTGACCAGGCGCCAAATTCTGTTTAGAAACCGGTAGGAGCCTTCGACGCCCTGATGACTCCATTCGAGGCTCTTTTCCGGAGGCGCGGCAAAAAGGCAGAACATTCGCACCGTGTCCGCCCCATACTGCTCGATAAGGTCCTGGGGGTCCACCACGTTTCTCTTGGATTTGGACATCTTCACGATATTCCCGACGACGACCGGCTCGCCGCACTCCACGCACCGCTCGTCCTTCACCTGATTCGGATAGAGATATCCGTGTTTCGGACACCGCTGCGTCTCCTTGCACACCATACCCTGGGTGAGAAGGTTCACGAACGGTTCGTCCACTGACATATACCCGAAATCCCGTAGGACTTTGGTGTAAAAACGGGAGTAGAGCAAGTGCAGGATGGCGTGCTCTATGCCTCCGATGTACTGATCCACAGGCATCCAGTAGCCCACCCGATCGGGGTCCAGAGGCCCGGTTTCGTGGTCCGGGCACGTGTAGCGGTCAAAATACCAGGACGACTCCACAAAGGTGTCCATGGTATCCGTCTCGCGGGACGCTTTCCCGCCGCACTTTGGGCAGGAGGTCTCATAGAAAGAGGGTTCGAAGGGCAAGGGGGAGCCCCCGTTCGGCCGCATCTCCACGTCCAGGGGAAGAACCACCGGGAGATCTTCTTCCGGCACCGGCACGGTACCGCAACGAGGGCAGTCGATCATGGGGATGGGCGCCCCCCAATAGCGCTGGCGGGAAATGCCCCAGTCCCGGAGGCGGAAATTTACCGTCTTGTAGCCCCTGCCCTTCGATTCCAGGTACTCCGCGATCTTGTCCAGCGCCGCCAGGTTGTTCTCTCCGTTGAACGGTCCGGAATTCACGAGAACCCCCTCGTCCACATACGCCTCGGTCATCTCCTCTTCTTTGAGCGCTTTGTCGGGAGGGGAGATCACCACCCGAAGGGGAAGGGAATACTTTTTGGCGAATTCAAAATCCCGCTGATCGTGGGTGGGGACCGCCATGACGGCGCCGGTGCCGTACTCGAAGAGGACAAAATTGGCGACAAAAATCGGAATTTTCTCTCCTGTCACCGGATTCAGGCAGTACGCGCCCGTGAAGACCCCTTCTTTTTCCGTAAAGTCAGCCGTCCGCATGAACCCGTCCATTTTCAGGGTCCGGTCCACAAACTCCAGCACTTCCTGCTCCTGGTCACGTCCCCGGACCATTTCTTTGACCAGGGGGTGTTCGGGAGCAAAACA
>CAYVUX010000459.1:0-3553 GCA_964455075.1 uncultured Desulfobacteraceae bacterium
GGTCCATGACGGGGCGCGGCCTTTCGTGAAAAGGGAATTGATTGAGAAGATGGTGGCTGCGGGCCGGGAGTATGGTGCGGCCTCCGTAGGTGTGCCCGCCCAGGACACGCTCAAGGAAGTGGACGCGTCCCGGCGGGTGGTCAGGACCCTTGAGAGGGAGCGTGTGTGGTCCGTTCAGACCCCCCAGATCTTTCGCCTTGACAGCCTCCTTCGCGCCCACAGGGAGGCAACGCATGAAGCGGAAGAGGCGACGGACGATGCCGTTCTCGTGGAAAGACTGGGCATCCCGGTGACGATCGTGGAGGGCCCTAAAGAGAATATCAAGGTGACCACACCCCATGACCTGGACCTGGCCCGATTTCTGCTGGAAAAGCACACCCCGAACAGTTGAGACGACGTCGGGTTCTTCCGCGCCTTCGGCGGGCGGCCGCGAAACCGCCCCTACGGCGGTGCCGGTGCTTGAATGGATATGAGGATACGAATCGGTACAAGAGGAAGCAAACTGGCCCTGGCGCAGAGCGCGTGGGTAAAAGAGAGGATCGAAGCCCGGCATCCCGGGGTGCAGGTGGAGTTGGTGAGAATCAGAACCACCGGCGACAAGATCCTGGATGTCCCTTTGAGCAGGATCGGGGGAAAAGGCCTCTTCGTCAAGGAAATTGAGGAGGCCCTTTTTCGAAAGGACGTGGACCTGGCTGTCCACAGCATGAAGGATGTGCCGGGGGAGCTTCCTGCAGGACTCACGCTCTCTGGAATTCCGAATCGGGAAAATCCCAGGGATGCGTTGATTTCCCAGGGAAACCTGGCCTTGGAGGACCTCCCCGAAAGCGCCAGAGTGGGGAGCAGCAGCCTGAGAAGAAAAGCGCAACTCCTATGCGTCAGGCCGGACCTGGAGGTGGTCCCCCTACGGGGGAACGTGGATACCCGTCTGGGAAAACTGGCTGCGGGCGAAATCCATGCCCTGGTTCTGGCCACAGCCGGTCTCACGAGGCTGGGCCTTGCCGGTCGAATCAGCCACGTGCTTTCAGAGGAAGACATGCTTCCGGCGATCGGGCAGGGGGCCCTCGGGCTTGAGATTCGCGAAGACGATGACAGCATTCGGGATGTACTCGGGTTTCTCAACCACCGGGAGACCGAAATTGCCGTTTCATCCGAAAGGGCGTTTTTGAAAGAGCTTGAAGGAGGGTGCCAGGTCCCCATGGCTGCGCTGGGCAGTTTGGAAAACGGTATTCTCCACCTTGAGGGCATGGTGGCCGAGCTGGACGGGAGCCGTTTTATTCGGGAGGAAATGTCGGGGCCGGCGGACAAGCCGGAGGAGCTCGGCCGTACCTTGGCCCGGCGGCTCCTCTCGCGGGGAGCCGACCGGATCCTCGATGGGATCTACGGGAGGGAATCCTCCCGGGGCGGGAGCTGATCACAGGCTTTGGTGCGACAGCCTGCCCCCGTGACGCGTATGGAGCGATAGGGGATTGGTGTGTCATGGAAAAGAAGAAGGGCAAAGTCTATCTGGTGGGAGCGGGTCCCGGAGACCCGGGTCTCATGACCGTGAAGGGGATGGAGCTCCTCTCCCGGGCGGACGTGCTGGTATACGACTATCTGGCCAACGCGCGATTCCTGGAGGGAGCACGCCCCGGAGCCGAGCTGATCTATGCGGGGAAACGCGGCGGCTGCCACACCATGACCCAGAAGGAGATCAGCTCGCTGGTTGTGAAAAAGGCCCGGGAAGGCCTGGAGGTTGTACGGCTAAAGGGGGGTGATCCGTTTATTTTCGGCCGCGGGGGAGAGGAAGCCCAGGAGCTGTTTGCCGCGGGCGTGGATTTCGATGTAATTCCCGGCGTCACCTCGGCATCCGCCGTGCCGGCGTATGCCGGAATCCCCCTCACGCACCGCGACTATACTTCCACGGTGGCCCTGGTGACGGGCCATGAAGATCCGAACAAGGATAGGTCCGAGATACGCTGGGACAAACTCGCCACCGGAGCCGGAACCCTGGTTTTCCTCATGGGGGTGGGGAATCTGGCGGGGATCGCCGAACGCCTGACCGCGCATGGGCGTTCGCCCGAGACGCCCGTGGCGGTTATTCGAAGGGGAACGGTCCCCGAACAGAGAACCGTCACCGGGAGCCTTGCGAACATCGCCCGGCTGGTCGAGGAACAGGGAATCAAACCGCCCGCGATCATCGTGGTGGGAGAGGTGGTACGACTCAGGCGAGAACTGAACTGGTTCGAGAACAAGCCGCTTTTTGGAAGGCGCATCATTGTTACAAGAGCCAGGCAGCAATCGAGCGAATTTCTGGGCACCCTGGCCGGCCTTGGTGCCCAATGCATCGAGTTCCTGGTGATCGAGGCGGTGGCTCCGGAGAGCTGGGAGCCTCTGGATCGAGCCGTTCTGTCCCTTGAGAACTACCATTGGCTGGTGTTCACCTCGGTAAACGGGGTGAAATACTTTCTGGACCGGCTGGAAGTCGCCGGAAAGGACGTTCGAGATCTGAAAGGGCTGAGGATCGCGGCCATTGGACCCAAGACCGCCGGGCTCTGGGTCCGCATGGGCATCCGCCCGGACCTGGTCCCGGAGGAGTACCGGGCCGAGGCTGTTGCCGAAGGCTTTCGCGCCGTTGGGGCGCGGGGGATTCGTGTGCTGATTCCAAGAGCGGAAACCGCTCGTGAAGTGCTTCCCGATGAGCTCCGAAAGATGGGAGCCGATGTCGATGTGGTGCCTGCGTACCGGACGGTGAAACCGGATACCCGCAGCGATGAAGTGATGTCTCTCATGAAAGACGGGGCGGTGGATATGGTGACTTTCACCAGCTCCTCCACCGTCCGGAATTTTATCGAGATGTTTGGATTCAACGTAAAGGAGCGGGAGTCTCTCCAAGCGTGGATGGAGAAGGTGGCGGTGGCCTGCATCGGACCGATTACAGCTCGGACGGCCCGGGAAGAAGGCTTCTCCGTATCCCTGACGCCAGGCGAATATACCGTTGCCGCCCTCACCGAAGCGATCGTGGCGTATTACCGATCCGGATCGGCGAGGTCGGCGGAATAGCCTCCTAGGAGCCGCAAAGAAAGGGCATTCCGTTCATTCGTTTTTTGGAATCTGATTTTATCGGGATCGAAATCGGGATCGGAAGCTTAAATGCTTATGGGACTCGGACACGAAAAGCCGGAGGAATATCCCTTTGCGATAGGCTATGAGACCGTTGCAAAACCCGAACAAGTTTCGGCTGGTAATTCCGTGAAGTGTAACAGTCGTCATGCCGGACCCCGATCCGGCATCCAGTCTGTCTGAGGATGCGGATGCACTGGATTTCCCGGTTAAACCGGGGAATGACGGAACAGCGGCATCAACAATTTCTGCGATTAAGTAACAGTTTTTGTCAGAAATGGGGTTATGCAAAGCTCTCGCTATGTGGTCTTGGTGTACGAAAGAGCGCGAACGTTGACCGTCATCCATTGTCCGGCCCGGGAGTGGCGGATTCGAGCCATACGATTTCGATAGCGATAGCGATTTCGATTTGGAATATTGGAGCAGACTGCGAGTGCTAGAAGATGCGGCTCAG
>CAYVUX010000460.1:0-3550 GCA_964455075.1 uncultured Desulfobacteraceae bacterium
CAGAGCATGCGGCTCATATCCGCAGAGTCACTGGTTCGAGTCCAGTCACCGCCACCACCAATAAGCACAAATTCCCGGGAGGGGTTGACCCGGACGGGGTCGGATTTTCGTTCTATTGAACCCATTTGGGGGCAGGCCCTTCGCGCGTAACCAACATGCGGTTTTTCGAACCCCATGAGCTGAAACAGGTAAGCGACGCCCTGGAGATTGCCGAGGATGCCACGGGGAACTACTACAAGTTCTCTGCAGATCAGTGGAAGCGTCATGGGTATGATGTGAAAACCCTGCGCTCCTTGCAGGGGGACGAAATCAGTCAGTGGGCCTTCGCCTTACTGCATAAGGCCACGCGATCCCTCAGCGGTTTCGAATCGAAGACAAGAGTTCGTGATTTCTATTTTATTTGCCTCCAGGATCATCTGGTTCTTGGAGCGATGAAACGGGACCGGAATTTGGGGTTGCTGCCCCTCATGGTTTATGTGCTTACCCATGAGCTGGTGCACATCGTCAGGTTCTGCAATTTTTACCAGAGATTCACCGTTGCCCAGGGGATTCGGGAGAGGGAAGAGGCGCTTGTTCACAGAATGACCTTTGAGATTTTGGAGAATATCTCCTTACCGCGGCTGGATTACGTTCTGGACTCGTACAGGGAACACGCGATCTGCGGCGTAACGGTTTTGTGAATTGTCAAGTAGAAGCCTTTGGAAAATCTTCGACCTTCTTCGTACCCCTCAGGGTGCGAAGAAACCGGGGACCCGCCCGAAGGGTGGGGACTGAGCACCCTTCAGGGTGCGAAGAAAAAGGGAGCGGTTTTCAAAGAGCTCAAGGAATGAATGCGTGGAGGAATGGAAGTATGCCTATATATGAGTATGAATGCACTGACTGCGGACGTCATACCGAGGTGTGGCAAAAGTTTTCGGACCCGCCGCTTGCGGAGTGTGAGAGGTGTCACGGAAAGATGAAAAAGCGGATTTCTCAGAGCTCGTTTCATTTAAAGGGCACGGGGTGGTATGCGACCGATTATGCGGCCAAATCCACCGGAAATCAGGCCAAAGACGATTCCTCGCAGGCTGCGGGGGAAGAGCCCAAGGCCCCCGCAGGCCACGCTTCTCCATCCGAAAAGGGGACTTCAGATACCTCCGGGAAAAAAGAGTCATCCTGATGGACAGCACAAGGAGTGGCTGTCACGACCGAGGCAAGACAGGATCATGAAAGCATGGAATAGTGGGAGGGTTCAAGATCGGCTTATAAAGCAGCTTGAGCGGCAGGAAAGGCAGAAAGCCTATCAGCAGGACCGGTTTTTCAAATTTAAGCTTCCGGAGATTCACAACAAACTGGCACAAACCCTGCTGATGAAAAATGTCATAGAGACAGAGGATCCGGCCGCCGTGTCGGAGGCGATCCTTGCCGGGCTCAAGAAGGCGGCAAGAAGTTCGGAATTTGATTTCAAGTACTTCATCGCACCCATACGAAGCCTTGTTCCTCACCCCAACCCTTACTCTCTGTACATGACCCAATACGTCATGGAAGTGATGATAAACGATCCGAAAGTGATTGAGATCTACGGAACCGACGCGGAGATCTATCGGATCGTGGATGGGGTGGTCAGTCAGATCAACGCGCAGTTTGAAAAGGCGGAGGAAGAGATCAAGGCGCAACTGGCCAAAAACAAGTCCCTGAGCCCGGGGACCAGAGATTACGATATCGCTTTGGACCAGCTGTTCAGAAGAAAAGTGGGTGAACCGGTGCAGTGAAAGCCATTCTGTTGCGCCGGAGGGGTGGGCAAAGGCCCCGGCCATCGGTTCAGCGGGTTCTGCTCAACTGTTCAACTGTAGATCCTCGGAAGCCGGTTGATTCTGTCTGCGCATCAAGGCAGCCTGCCACCCCGATCGGATGAACCAGAGGAATACATTGTAGAATTTCGGGTATTAAGACTAGAGCCCGGCGCCTATGTTGTTTGAAAAAGGGCGTTTTTCACACTGCTCGCCCGGTCCCGGGTGCTCCGGGCAGAATTTTCTCTCGCCAGGAGATACCGCTTCACCGGCATGCCGCTGCCGAACCCGCCCATCCCGTGGGCGGCTACTACACGATGTCAAGGAAAGATCAGCGGAAGCGGGTTGGCCCCGAGGGCTTGACCGACAGCTCGGGCGGATCCGGGCCTTCCGATCATGGCGGCGACCTGACCGTAGCTCAGGAGCACACCGAAAGGAATCCGTGCCAGCCCCTCCAGGACCTTCCTCTGAAAATCCGAAGGAGAGATGTCGAACGAACGGGGTCCTCCCAGCGCCGGTTTCCCGTTGAGCGCGTCTTTTACCGCCCTTGCGAGGGTCGCATTCCGTTCGAAATCCTCAATGCGCCTTGCATCCGGGAATGCCCCGGCAAAGAAATCCACTGGAGAGGCATCCGTCCCCAGAGCGAGGCCTACTCTTACCCCGCCCGTCTCAGTGGAGGCCAGGAATACATTCAGCTCGTCCTCATCGATTCTGCAGCAGTAGATTTCTCGTGCCTCTTTCCTTGCCATGCGTTTCTCCGTTCCAAGGTTTTGCGGATGGTTTCCAGGTTGAGCTGTTTCTCTGTGGCCCATCGGGGGGCCAGGAGCTCTGAACGCACCGGGTCGCCGGTGAGCCGATGTATGACCATACGGGAAGGGAGTATCTCCAGGAAATCCGTCACCAGTTCCGCATACTCCTGTCTTCCGAGGCAGGAGAACACCCCTCGTTCGTAGAGATCCGCCAACGCTGAGCCCCGAACCACGTAGAGAAGATGGATCTTGATCCCGTCCACAGGCAGGCGCGATAGATAGCGTGCCGTGCCCAGCATCATTGAACGGTCTTCCCCGGGCAGCCCCAGGATCACATGGGCGCAGACGTTCAGCCCCTCTTCCTTTGCCATGAAAACGGCGCGCTCGAAACAGGCGGCATCATGCCCCCGGTTGATGCGAGTGAGCGTCTCATCGTGGCAGGATTGGAGACCGTACTCGATCCAGACAAGCCGCTCATGGTTGTATTCCCCCAGGAGGCCGAGAACAGCCGGGCCTACACAGTCCGGTCTTGTGGCTATGGAGAGCCCGATGATGTCGTTGTACTGCAATGCCCTGTCGTACAGGTCTTTCAGAACGGGAAGCGGGGCATACGTATTGGAATATGCCTGGAAATAGGCGATGAATCTCCGGGCGCCAAAGCGTTTCGCCAGGAATTCCCTGGAGTGCGCAATCTGTTCCTCAATGGACAATCCCTTCGCGACCGCTCCTGTGCCTGAACCCCGGGAATCGCAGAAGATACATCCCCGGGTGGAAAGGGTGCCGTCCCGGTTCGGGCAGCCCAGCCCGGCGTCCAGTGAAATCTTCTGGACCCTTTCGCCGTACAGGTCTTTGAGGTAGCTGTTGAAATCGTAATACCTTCTCAAGAGGGCGCGGCGCCTCCGTGATTTTTTTCGAGGGGCACGCACTGTGAACAACCGTTTTCCTGTATGCCGGCAAGCGGATCCAAGACGAATCCCGCGTTCATGAAAGTTCCAGGAGATCCTTATCATCTTATGAGATTTCGCGCAAAGG
>CAYVUX010000461.1:0-3542 GCA_964455075.1 uncultured Desulfobacteraceae bacterium
ACCGAGAAAAGAAAGCACAACAAAATGATGATTTTCATTTGATCCTCCTCAGGTTTGCGCCCCTTCTCCATTTATCACCCCCCATGCTTTCCATGAAGAGAGGCGTCTGCCACCAGTTGATTGAAAAACGAAGAGTTTTTTATAGTATTCCCCGGGGCCGCAGTAAATCCGTAATTGCGAGCGAAGTCCGGGTTGTCTGTTTACCGATGTGCAGGGTTGGGATAATATTACGAACTGGGGTCGAGCACCTGGCCGCATCAAGGAGATCACGGCTATGAAAGGAATTGCGGCTTTCGTTGCAGTGCTTCTGGCACCGGGTTTCTTTTCCGTACCGCCGGTCGCGGCTGCGGACAAGCCGCTTACCTTCTGGTCCACGGAAGTGGAGAAGGACCGGATGAAGGTCCAGGAGGACCTAGCCCGGGAATTCGAAACCCGCACCGGGATCCGGGTCAAGATCGTGCCGGTGGATGAGAATCGCCTGGCCGAGAGGGTGACGGCCGCCTTTGCGGCCAGGTCCCTTCCGGATGTGGTATTTCACCCCTTGGACTTTACCATGGGGTGGCGGGACGCGGGAGTCCTGGATCCGAAGGCGGCAAAAGAAACGGTGGAAGAGCTGGGGGTGGAGACTTTTCGCTCCGGCCCCCTGGCGCTGGTGAGCGGCGACGGCGCCCCGGCCGCGGTCCCTGTGGACGGGTGGGGGCAACTGCTCCTCTTTCGCAAGGACCTGTTCGCGGAAAAGGGACTCGGGGTCCCGGACACCTGGGACGGCATCTTGAAGGCCGCAGAGGCCCTTCACGATCCGCCGCGCAGGTGGGGCTTCGAGGCGGCGACCGATCCGGGAGAGCTCTATACCCAGCAGGTCTTCGAACACTTCGCCCTTTCAAACGGCGTGCGTCTCTCAGGCCCGGACGGCCGCGTCCGCCTCCGGACGCCCGGGATGTTGGAGGCGCTCCGTTTCTACAAGAAGCTTGCGGGGTTCACCCCGCCCGGCAATATCTCCTGGCTCCACACGCGCATGGACTACCTCTCGGGCCGGGCCGCCATGATCGTCTGGTCCCCTTTCATTTTGGACGAGCTATCCGGCCTGCGGCAGGATCAGCCGGTGATTCCGGACAAAATCCGGGGGAAGCCGGGCTATCTGGCCCGGAATACCGGGTTCGTGACCTCCATCAAAGGCCAGCGGAGCTCGGCCCAATACGGCCAGATCAACTGCCTGGGGATCACAGTGGACGCGGATGCGCCCGCAGCCAAAAAGTGGATCCTTTTTCTCCTGAGCCGCGGCTATACCAGGTGGCTCGGAATGGCCGCCGAGGGGAAGATGCCTGTCAGGAGGGGGACAAGGGAGGACCCGAAGCGCTTCATCCGGGAATGGATGGGGCTGGAGTTCGGGACGAGCACCCGGGCGCGGATCTCCGATTACTACGGCGAGGACGTGGCCCGGGCCGTCATCGCCGGGGTGGACGGATTCGACCGGTGGGGGTTTGGAGAGGGCCGCGGGGCCCTGGTAGGACGCATCTACCGGACCAAGGTGGTGCCGGAGATTCTGAAGCGCTTCCTGGACGGGGAACTGGACGAGGTGGACGCCGCTGGCCTCATGGAAGAGAAGGTGCGCGCGCTCGAGTAAAGTGTCATGAATATCCAAGGATCCATTCTGGGAAGGCGCGAGGCCCGGCTGGCCTTCTGGATGCTCCTGCCCGCCACCGTGGTGGTCCTCCTTTTCGTGGTATTCCCCGTACTGTGGAACATGTGGCTGAGCTTGAAGCCGGTGGAGCTGGCGGATCTGCGTCGTGGGGAGCTCCTGTCCCCCGGCCTCACCCTGGAGAATTTCCGAAAGGTCGCGGGCGAGCCGGACTTCCCGGGGGTGGTTCTCACCACCCTCGTCTATACGGTGGCAGGGAGCGGCCTTTCCGTGTTGTTGGGTCTTGCCGCCGCCCTCCTGGTGCACGGCGAGATTCCGGGAAGAGCCTTTTTCCGGGGGCTTTTTCTGGCCCCCTACGTGGCCCCGGTGGTAGCCGTAACGTTCACCTGGAGCTTCATCCTGGATCCCCAGCTGGGCGTAGTGAATACGCTGGGAATGTCGCACGGGCTCCTGGACCGTCCCGTGGCCTTTCTCAGCCAGCGCTGGCACGAGCTCTCAGTGGCCGGCCTTGAAGTGCGGATCCCCCTGGCCCTCACATCGGTGGTGCTCTTCGAGGGATGGCGTTACTTTCCTTTCGCGTTTCTCTTCATACTGGCAAGACTCCAGGCCGTGCCCGAGGACCTTTACAGCGCGGCCCGCGCGGACGGTGCAGGCCCTCTCCAGCGGTTCAGGCACGTGACACTCCCTCAGCTGAAGACCGTGATCTACATCCTGTTTCTTTTCAGGTTCATCTGGACCATCAACAAGTTCGACGACGTGTTCCTCCTGACCAGGGGGCAGGCAGGGACCCGCGTCCTGACGCTCGAAGTCTACGAGTACGCCTTCGCCGCCGGGGATATCGGTGCGGCCTCTGCGGTGGCCATGATCCTCTTCGGCGTGCTGGCCGCCTTCATAGCCGTGTATCTCAGATGGATGACTCCTCCATAGCCGGACCCGTCTGGTGCCGGTGCGAGATGGGCAAAGGGTATAAATGGTAAATCGCGAGCGGATTGAGACCATCCTGATCCGGGTGCTGCGCGTCTGCGGCCTGGCGGCTTTTGTCATAGGCGTGGGCTTTCCGTTCTACTGGATGGCGGCCGCCTCGTTCCGCTCCCTGGATGCCATCCTCATGGAACCGGGCGCCCTGATTCCCGTCCCCGGGCAGGTGGACGCGGGCGCCTACCGCCAGGTCCTGTTCGATCACGGCTTCACCGCATACATCGGCAACAGCTTCTATGTTGCGGCCCTCACCGTAATCCTATCCCTGAGCCTTGCCACAGTGGGGGCCTACGCGGCCACAAGACTCCGGTTTCGAGGCAAGGGGTCCATGTCCACGGCCATACTGGTCATCTACATGTTTCCGGCTATAGTCCTGGTGATACCCCTTTACGTGGCGTTCTCCCGCATGGGACTCCGGGACTCCATGCACGTCCTCGTCCTCGTGTACCTGGCCCAGACCCTGCCCGTGGCCCTTTACATGCTGAGAAGCCACTTCCAGGCCCTTCCCCCGGAGATCGAATACGCGGGACTGGTGGACGGATGCTCGCGGCTGGGCGTGGTGTGGCGGATCGTGGTCCCCCTGTCGGCCCCGGCCCTGGCCGGGGTGGCGCTCTACACCTTCATGATCGCCTGGAACGAGTTCCTGTTCGCCTTCATGTTCCTGGACTCACCCGAGAAGTTCACGCTTTCGAGAGGCGTGTACCAGCTTGCAGGGAGCGTGCATCTCTCCAAACAGCTGGTGATGGCGGCGTCGGTCCTGGTCACCGTGCCCGTGCTGGCGATTTTTCTCCTTTTCGAGCGGCACCTCACACGTGGTCTCACCGCCGGCGGGATAAAGGGCTGAGAGGATACATGGCTTCACTTACAATCAAGGGGATAGAAAAGAGTTTCGGCGGAAAACAGGCACTCAGGGGCGTGGATCTTC
>CAYVUX010000462.1:0-3530 GCA_964455075.1 uncultured Desulfobacteraceae bacterium
TAAACGGAATGACATCCCCGTCAAGCCCTTTCTCTTTGTAGTCCTCTTTGACCTTCAGGTAGTCCTCCCGGCCCGTCTGGTGAGTGACACGGGGACAGAGGCCCTGGCCTTTAATAATAGACAGAGCATCCACAACCACTCGATTGATGGCGCGGGACCCTTGGCTTCCTCCGACGACCAGGAGTCCGAATCCTCCTTCAGGCCGGAGGCCCTTCTCATCCATGGCGAAGAACTCCCCGCGCACCGGATTTCCTGTCAGGACCACGGACCGGGCTTTGAGATGCGGTCTCGATGCCTCAAAGGATATGAATGCACGATCAACCCTTCCGGCCAGGGCTCGATTGGTGAACCCCGGGTACGCATTCTGCTCATGAATCGCTGTAGGGACCCCCATTATGGAGGCCGCCAGGCACACGGGACCCGCGGAATAGCCGCCCATCCCGAGAACCGCCTTGGGCGCGAAGGACCGAATGATCCACGCGGATTGGAGCATTCCCAGGGGGAGCTTCATCATCGCTGAAAGAGACTTTCTCCAACCCCGCCCTTTGATCCCTTCCACCCGGATCGATTTTGCGCGGAAGCCGCGGCGCAAGAGCACATCGCTTTCCAACCTCCGCGATCCGGTCACAAAAAGGACATCCGCATCGAAGCTTCTCTTCAGCTCCGTGGCCACGGCAATTCCGGGAAACAGGTGTCCGCCGGTGCCGCCTCCCGCAATCAGGCAGCGCATTCCCCCGGTCCGGGGGCCTTTTTCCAGGGACTTTGCCGTTGCTTCCTTCATGGGCTTATCCGCCTGGTCCGCATAGATCCTTTCGCGATCCTTCACGATCTCGAGGAAATGTTCATCAGAACTCCGGCCGCAAAGAGGTTCATGGTCAACGATGAACCGCCATAGCTTATGAATGGAAGGGTCAGACCTTTGGTGGGCAGAAGGCCCATCACCACCCCCATATTCACGAGCACCTGGATGGCGATGAAGCAAACCAGGCCGAACGCCAGATAACTGCTATATAGATCCGGGGCGGCCAGGGAGATCCGAACCCCCTGCACAATCACGACGCCGAACAACAGGATAAACAAGGTTACCCCGACAAGACCCATTTCCTCGGCTACGATACTGAAGACGAAATCCGTGTGGGCTTCCGGCAGGTAAAACAACTTCTGTTTGCTGTTTCCCAGCCCCGCCCCCAAAATTCCTCCCGAACCAAAGGCAAAAAACGAGTGAATGATCTGAAATCCAATCCCGTCGGGGTCCTCCCAGGGACGAAGAAAAGCCCACCATCGCTTGAGCCGGTAATCCGCGTGCAACACCAGCCAGAAGGTGACCGGGATGAGAACGAGGACTGTGGCAAACACCTGGTCGAACCGTACCCCTCCCACAAAAAGCATGACCAGGAGCCAGAAGCCGATGATCACCGCGGTTCCCAGATCGGGCTGCATCACCACAAGCGCCATCACGGTCCCCGCAACAAAAAGATGCGGCACAAGCCCTCTGGAAAAGGACGCCATACCGGATCCCTTTTTGGACATGGAATAGGCCATGAACACGGCCAGGGAGAATTTGACCACCTCCGCCGGTTGCATGGAGAGGGAGCCGAAACGCAGCCATCGCCTGGCGCCTCCCACTTCGTGACCCAGGCCCGGAACAAACAGCAGAACCAGAAGGGCGAGGCTGAAGACGAGCAGGGGGTACACCAACTTCCTGTACAGGGTGCAGGGGATGTTCTTTGCCAGTATCATGATCACGATTCCCAGCATACAGTAGGAAATCTGCCTTTTCAGATAGAAGTTGGCATTTCCCACCTGGTGGCTCGCCAGGGGCGAACTGGAGCTGTAGACCACCACCAGGCCCAGGGCCACCAGGCAAATCACCGGAATCAGAAGCACGGCGTCATACGGGGCGCGGCTCGAGCCCTTGTTCATGGATAAGTCTCCTGACCGCCTCATGGAATACGCGGCCGCGATGGGCATAGTCGGCAAACATGTCGAAACTGGAACAGGCGGGAGCCAGGAGCACCACATCTCCTGTGCGGGACCGTGAGAAAGCCACGGATACCGCCTCCTCCATGTCCTTCGCCAACGAGAAGGGAACTGCCCGGTCAAACGCCTTTGCAAGGAGTCCGCTCGACTCTCCAAGAAATACGGCTCCTCTTGCTCTTCCCCGGCATGCCTCCACAAGGGGCGCATAGTCCGCTCCCTTGTGCCGGCCTCCCGCAATCAAAATGACGGGCCGGTCGAAGCTCGCAACCGCCCTGACCGCAGCATCCACATTGGTGGCCTTGGAGTCGTCGTAGAAGGCCCGCCCCTCGACTTCCTCTACGAATTCAAGTCTGTGGGGAAGTCCGGAGAACCCTTTCAAGGTATCCTCCACCACGCCCGCGTCGATATTCAGAGCCAGGGCAATCAGTACAACAGCCAGGACGTTTTCCACATTGTGCTTTCCCGGAATGCGAACCGCCCCCAGAGGAAGATCCCATTCCGTATCCCCCACATGGGCACGAATTCGTCCCTCCTCCACAAAGGCATGTCGGCCCTGCGCCCTGTCCGGTCCATAGCGGAGAACCGTGGGTCCGGGGCGGGGAGCTGCCTTTGACAGCCGCGGATCCGCGTCATTCAGGATCGCGTACTGACCCGCCCTCTGATTCTCGTATATCCGGAGCTTGGACGCCACGTAGGCCTCGTAGTCTTCGTACCGATCAAGGTGGTCCGGGGAGACATTCAGCAGAACCGAAACCAGCGGGCGGAACTTCTCGATCGTATCCAGCTGAAAGCTGCTGACCTCTACGACCGCATAGTCGGCCCTCCCGCCTTCCGCCACGTAGGCCGTCAAGGGGGTGCCCAGGTTTCCCCCCACGAAGACTTCGCAGCCGGCATTTTGAAGCAGTCTCCCCGCGAGCTCTGTCACGGTGGACTTCCCGTTGGTGCCGGTGACGGCAATGAGGGGGGTCTTTGTCAGGCGGGACGCCATTTCCAGCTCCCCCACTACGGGAACCGCCCGCTTCCGGACCTCCTGAAGCAAAGGAGAATCGTGGGGAACCCCCGGGCTCAGAACAATCCTGCCGGCGTCGAGAAATGTCTTCTCCCGGTGTCCTTCCGTCTCCAGCACCGCCCCCAAGGCTCGAACTTCTTCGCAGCGGGCTTGATCCAGCTCGCCTTCGCTGCGCATTTCGCTTACGATGACCGCGTTTCCCTGTCCGGAAAGATAGCGGACGACCCAGAGTCCGGTCACGCCCAGGCCGACCACCACGGTTTTCTTTCCCAAAGTCTCCTCTGATCCAGGTTGGGCTCCCACGGGTCTCCGTATGCCTCATTCGCCGGTCCATCGATTCATAAATGCGATTCCATCTGTCCCGATCCGGGTTAAACGAAATCGAAACGCTCCAGATCTCCCATGTTTTGTATCCGCCCCTTTCTCAGCTGAAACCTTCAAGTGCCCGAAAATCGTTTCCGGATGGCCGCTATCTCAGCTTCAGCGTACCGAAGGAAAGGAGCGCCAGAATGATTGCGATGATCCAGAACCGGACGATCAC
>CAYVUX010000463.1:0-3526 GCA_964455075.1 uncultured Desulfobacteraceae bacterium
AAAAAGAGCCTGAGGCCGTTTCCAGTACCTGTGTGGTCTATGCGAAGTCCGAGGCCATGGGTCTTCTTAGAAAGGGATGGACCACCGAAGAGGTTCTTGCCGCCTACAGCAGGGCCATGGCCGAAAGAATTCACGCGCTGGTGGAGAGGATCGGCCTTCGTCCCGAATTCGCCGTTACAGGGGGCATGGCAAAGAACCGGGGGGTGATGGATCGCCTGATGCCCATGATCGGCCTGGAGCGGGCCCGGACAGGGTGGGATACACAGATTGCGGGAGCGGTGGGCGCTGCTCTTTTTGCGCATGCTCTTTGTCTGAAAGGCAAGGCAAAAAGGAAAACGCGGTCCTAAGAACCGGGCGCCCGATTGAGGGGCTGCGTCCGAAGTCGAAGAAGGGAAAGGAAGAGGATTTCATGCGGGTCCATTACGGATACAAAGACGCTTCCGGAGACTTCTATATCACCATTGACACGGCCAGGTGCGATGGGTGCGGCGATTGCGTAACGGCCTGCCCCGCAGGGGTGTTCGAAGTGGTCCGTGAGGATCCAAACGATCCGCTCCGGGACGAACCGGTTGTGGTGGTGAAAGAGGACAAGAAAAAGAAACTCAAGTACGAGTGCGGGCCCTGCAAACCCGTATCCGGTCATGCCCCGCTGCCGTGCGTCCGGGCCTGCACCGGAGAGGCCATTACCCACTCCTGGTAAAGAAACCGCAGGCAGGAAAACAAAGAGGTGTGGATACGTGTTGTGAAAGCTTAAGCCGGGCAAGCACGTTATCCAGGCGTTTCCGAGCGGATTCCGCCGGATGACCTGCCGCGGCAGAGCGCTGGAATCGGGAGGCGGATCGCCGGGGCTGAACACATGGGCGATATCAAACTCACCATCAACGGCCGGGAAGTGCAAGTGCCGGCAGGCACCACCATCCTGGAGGCGGCCAAGTCCGTCGACGTGTACATTCCGACTCTTTGCTTCCACCCGGACGTGCCTCCTGCAATGGGGAGCCCGGCTGCGGAAGCGGTCTATCAGGGGGCCAGGCGCATCAAGAACGCCCGGCCGGAGGAATCCCGAAACGGGTGCGGACTATGCCTGGTGGAGGTAGAAGGAGAGGACGACTTGGTCCCGGCCTGCGGCACGCCGGCCGCGGAAGGCATGGTCGTGCGGACGGAGAGCGACCGGATCAGGGAGATGCGGCAGGAGAATTTGATGCCCATACTCGCCCGGCATCCGCATTCCTGCCTGACCTGCACCCAGCAGGAAGGCTGCAGCAGGAGCCATTGCTCCGCCGATGTTCCCGAGAACGAGCGCTGTTGTTCGCTCTTCGGCCACTGCGAGCTTCAGGACGTGGCGAATTATGTGGGGATTCCGTCGTCCACCCCCAAGTGGTCTCCGACGAATCTTCCCGTCTTGGATTCGGATCCTCTCTATATCCGGGATTACAACCTCTGTATCGGATGCACGCGGTGCGTGCGTGCGTGCCGGGACCTGCGTGGAATCGAGGCCCTCGGATTCGTGTGCGACGAAAAAGGGAAGATACAGGTGGGAACGCTGGCCCCGACGCTGGAAGACTCCGGATGCAGGTTCTGCACTGCGTGCGTTGAGGTCTGCCCGACAGGTGCTCTCACGGACAGGAATGTAAGACCCGGGAAAAAGGAAGCCGACCTCGTCCCCTGCAAGGCCGCATGCCCCGCCCATATTGATGTGCCATCTTACCTGCGTCTGGTAAGCGAGGGAAAACGGAGCGAGGCCAATGCGGTCATCCGCGAAAAGGTCCCTTTTCCGGGAGTGCTGGGCCGGGTATGCCCCCGTCCCTGCGAGGAGGCCTGCCGAAGAGGGGAGGTGAACGAGCCCGTCTCCATTTGCTCGCTGAAGCGTTACGCCGCGGATGGGGATCGAGGCCCTTCGAAGCGGAACCTTTGCGCCGGACAAGACACGGACAAAAGGGTGGCCGTGGTGGGGGCCGGTCCGGCAGGATTGACGGCCGCTTTTTATCTCCGGAAAAAGGGTCACCGTGTGACGGTGTTTGAGGCGCGCCAAGAACCGGGCGGCATGCTTCGCTATGGGATCCCGGCATTCCGCCTGCCCCGGGAGGTACTGGAGCGAGAGATCCGGGATGTCCTGGATCTGGGGGTGGATCTTCGCACAAATGAATGTCTGGGAAAGGATTTTTCTCTGGATCATCTCGAACACGATGGATTCAATGCGGTCTTTCTGGCTGTGGGCGCTCAGTTGACCCGGAAGATCGACCTCGAGGGCTCGGAACTGCCCGATGTCCTGTGGGGAGTGGATTTTTTGCGTGAGGTTTCGGCGGGGAAGAGGATGACTCTAAAGGACCGGGTTATTGTCATCGGCGGCGGAAACGCGGCCGTGGATGTCGCGCGTACGGCTTTGCGGTGCGGCGCCTCCCGGGTCATCATGGCCTTTCTCGAAAGTCTGGAGGAGATGCCCGCCCATGCAGGGAAAATCCAGAGCGCCGTGAATGAGGGGGTGGAGCTTCTTCCTTCCAGGGGCCCCCGGCGGATCTTGAGTGACTCCGGCCGGGTTGCCGGGGTGGAGCTTGTCCCGTGTATATCCCGTTTCGATGCCAAGGGGAGCTTCTGCCCTGCCTTCGGCGAGGCCAAGGAAATTGTAGAAGGGGATCAGGTCATTCTGGCTGTCGGCCAAGCCGCGGATTTCTCGTTCCTCGATGACGAGGAAAGCCCTATCCGCGTCCGGGATGGGATCATTGTGGTGAATCCGTCGACTCTGGAGACAGACAGGGAAGGCGTTTACGCCGGGGGAGACGCCGCGGCCGCTCCCCGGTCAGTAATCCACGCTATCTCATCGGGGCGGGAGGCCGCATCGGGAATCGACCGTGCTTTGGGCGGAGACGGCGATATCCGGGAAACCCTTGTGGAAAGAAGTCCTCCCGATCCGTGGCTGGGCCCGGAGAAGGGGTTCGCTTCGCGGCCGAGGGAGAAGATGCCCGAGTTGGAGTCGGAAAAAAGAAAATCGGACTTCCAGGAAGTGGCACAAGGCTACGGAGACGAGCAGGCGAAAAAGGAGGCCGGCCGGTGCCTCCAATGCGACCTGAGGCTCTTCATTTCGTCCACCCCGTCACCGCTTGCCAAATGGATGCCTTTCAATGAGAAGTGCATCGGCGACGTTCCGGAGAGCGAAGGGGTCTATCAATTGTTCGGCGGGGACCACCATGTCCTGGCCATCAAGGGCACGGCCAGCCTGAGGCGGAGCCTCCTGGAGGACCTGGAAGAATACGAAGCGGCCGTGTGGTTTGTGTACGAAGAACACAAAATGTACTCCCTAAGGGAAAGCGAACTGATCCAGAAATATCTCCGGGAGCATGGGGAGATGCCCGGCTGCGATGCCGACCTGGATGAGCTGTTTTGAACCTCGAGCCGCCTGCGGATATATTTAAACCCTTGACATGGTTGCCACGAGGTATAATATCAATCGGTATACTTTGTCGGGACGTAGCGCAGCCTGGAAGCGCACCTGAATGGGGTTCAGGGGGCCCGGGGTTCAAATCCCCGCGTC
>CAYVUX010000464.1:0-3521 GCA_964455075.1 uncultured Desulfobacteraceae bacterium
ATGGAGAAGTACCTGGAAGGGGAAGAGCTCTCTGCCCAGGAGATCGAAGACACCTTTGTCAGGGGAATCAAAGAGGGGGTCGTGCATCCCATCTTCTGCGGCTCCGCGTCGCTCAATATCGGCGTGGCCCAACTCATGGACCTTATCGTTCAAGGACTGCCTTCTCCGGCGGAGCGCCTGCCCAAGAAAGGGGTGACCCCGGGAACCGATGAAGAGATCGAGAGGAAACCGTCGCCCGACGAGCCCTTCTCCGCCTTGGTGTTCAAGACGCTGGCAGACCCCTTCTCGGGGAAGCTTTCCGTGGCAAGGGTGTTCTCCGGCACCCTGGCGAGCGACTCGCCCCTGTACAATTCCACGAAGGAGACCAAGGAGAAGATCGGGAGCCTTCTCACCCTGGAGGGGAAAAAGCAGCAGTCGCTCGAAGGAGCCGCAGGCCCCGGCGATATTGTGGCCATATCCAAGCTCAAAGACACCTCCACCGGCGACACCCTGTGCGCCGAGAAGCAGCCCATCCTCTACAAAGCGGCGGAGCCGCTTCCCCCGGTCATTTCCTACGCCGTGGCGCCGAAGGTCAAAGGAAACGAGGAGAAGGTATTCAGCTCCCTTTTCAAGATTCTGGAAGAGGACCCCACACTGCGACTCGAAAGGGATCAAGCCACCGGCGAAAGCGTGCTCTCCGGCACGGGCCAGATCCATATCGAAATCGCCTGTGAAAAACTCGCCCGGAAATTCGGCGTGGAGGCGAGCCTCAAGCCGGTTATGGTCCCCTACCGGGAGACCATCAAGAAACCTGCGGAACGCGTCGTGTACCGGCACAAGAAGCAGTCCGGAGGACGCGGGCAGTTTGCCGAAGTACACTTCGATCTCACCCCCCTCGACGCCGACTCGGGCTTTGAGTTCGAAGAGGCCCTGGTGGGCATGAACGTGCCCCGGAGCTTCGTCCCCGCAGTGGAGAAGGGGGTGCAGGAAGCCCTCCATACCGGAATCCTGGCAGGGTATCCCGTGGTGGACCTCAAGGTGCGGTTCTTCGACGGCAAATCCCACGAGGTGGACTCCTCGGAGATGGCCTTCAAGATCGCAGCCAGCATGTGCCTCAAAAAGGGCCTCGAAATGGCCAACCCCACGCTGCTCGAACCCATCATGAGCATGGAAATCAAGGTTCCCGAAGAAGTCATGGGGGAGGTCATGGGGGACCTCAACGGCCGCAGGGGCCGGGTCCTGGGCATGGATTCCGAGGGAAGATACCAGATCATCAAGGCCAACGTGCCCATGGCCGAAGTGCTCCAGTACGCCCTGGATTTGAACTCCCTGAGCGGCGGAAGAGGGTCCTTTACCATGGAGCATTCCCACTACGAAGAGGTGCCCGCACAACTGGCCGAAAAGGTGATCTCCGCGGCCAAGGAGGAGGAGTAGGCGCCAAAAGACGCAGGCGTTCTTTCGCGGCTGCCGCCGCTCCTACAGAAGGCCCTCATGTATCGCTTGTAGGAGCGGGCTTGCCCGCAAAACAGCTTGGATTCATCCGGTTTTGCCGTACTTGAACCTTTGAAAACGGAAGATCGCGGGATTCTGATTTGGGTCTGAGGACTCCCTCCGACATTCCGGGGAAGAAGACTGTGTCGCAATTCGCCATCCCGGGGAAGCCCTGTGAAACAGGGCGCGATCCGGAATCCAGTGATTATTCCATCACTTTGAAAGGTCCCTGGCCCCCGGCCTTCGCCGGGGCGACGAGAGAGGTACAGCTAGTCTGCTTCAGCCTCTTTTACGACACCGTCTCAAAACTCGGAGTCCAGAACGACTCCACCGGAGCATGAACTTCCGGGGCTCGCCTCTACCCCGTCATTCCGGCGAAGGCCGGAATCCAGGAAAACAGAACCGGTGTAGATGCAGATCAAAGCCGAAATGGGCGTAAGGAAGGCGTTTTGCAGGAGTCTCAAAACATCCCCGCCGGCGTACTCACCATCAGCGACAAGGGGTCGCGCGGGCTCAGAGAGGACGAGAGCGGTGACGTCATTGCCCGGATGCTCGAGGAAAGCGGATATCGCGTCGAGAAGCGGGACATCGTCCCTGACGAGCGCGACCGCATTTCGCGCCTCCTTGCCCGTTGGGCCGACACCGAGGGGCTTCGCCTCATCGTGACGTCGGGCGGAACCGGCCTAAGCCCCCGGGATGTGACCCCTCAGGCCATGGAAGACGTGATCGACTATGCGGTTCCCGGGATGGCCGAGGCCATGCGCGCTGAAAGCCTGAAAAAGACCCCCCACGCCATGATTTCCCGGGCCACGGTGGGTGTCCGGAACGCATGCCTCATCATCAACCTCCCCGGAAGCCCTAGAGGGGCGAGGGAGAATCTTTCCGTGCTGCTCCCCGCACTGGATCACGCCCTGGCAAAACTGGCGGGCGACCCTTCAGACTGCGCCACCTAGCCCCGAAAAAAATCCATATGGAAATCCCTTGGCTTTGGGGAACCCGCAGGGGCGGACCCTACGAAGGTTTCGACCCACGGTCGCACAGGATTGGTTCGCGGCTCGCGCCGCTCCCACAGCAGCACTTCCGGGACCCTGTAGGAGCGGGCTTGCCCGCGAATCGAATCCGGATTTGAAAAATGACATACTTTGGCATTGCGCTGATTGTCCTGACAGTTTTTGTTTTACAAGCTGTGTTGCAGTTCGTCATCCCGGCCAAGTCCCCTGAAACGAAACGCGAGCCGGGATCCAGTCCGCCACATAATGCTATTTTTCGAATGGATATCCTTACGTCAAAAAGCCGAGCTATACCGATCCTTGACAGGAATCTAAGAAGGCATAAAATAAGATGCGTAAAAAACCACCCAGACAGAGGCATAAACCCATGACACAAGGCCAGGACAATACGAAGAAGACCAGCATTTCCCTGGACACAGACCTTCTGGAAGAGATTGACCGGCTCAATCCCTTCCCTACCCGCAGTGCGTTTTTTTACAGGGCGTGCCGGGATTATCTCAATGAGCTCAGACGGAAGGCCGCCTACAATGAGCTGGCTGCTGCTTGCGCTGAGGCTGCTGAAGAAGATATCTCCGAGAACGAGTGCTGGGAGGACGCTACGCTGGAGAGCTGGCGATGATTTCCCCGAGAAGAGGGGCCCTGTACCGGGCGAACCTCGACCCAACTATCGGTGCAGAAATCCAGAAACGGCGCCCTTGCGTAGTGGTATCTCCCGACCCTGCCAATCGGGCTGGGCCTTTGGTTATCGTAGCCCCATCACCAAGGTTGAAGGGAAGAAAGTGTATTTCCATGAGATATTTCTGCCTGCAGGGACCGCCAATCTTCAGCATGATTCCAAAATAAAAGTCTTTCAGCTGCGATGTATTGACAAGAAACGCCTCTCCGAAGGTCGGATAGGATCCCTGCCCCTGGAAACGATCACAGAACTTAATGAAAAGATTCGTATCGTCACAGGCGTATACTGAGGTTTGCAGCCCCGGACACATTTCAATGTAAAGGCTTCCGGGTCCCCTGTAGGAGCGGGCTTGCCCGCGAACAAGC
>CAYVUX010000465.1:0-3515 GCA_964455075.1 uncultured Desulfobacteraceae bacterium
TGGTCGTGTTCAGAGTGGCAGCATGCCGCTTGGCTTCAACAATCCGTTCAGACGCGATGTCCTTGAAGAACGCTGCGCGAGAGACAGGGTCTCCGCGTTCGACGCGTTTTGGGCAGAAGCATCCGTTGTTTGAGGCCGATAAGTTCCTCCCGGGGGATCCCGGCACAAAGGCGTAAAGCCGCCTTCTGCATACGTTCCCCGTGACGGCATGCTGTCGACTCGTAGTGCGCATCGATAGGTCCAACTCTTGACACGAGCCGGGTTCCAGATCGGAAATGAGCGGTTTCTTGGCCAGATTCTATTCCTTATTCCCGTGCAAGATTCCTCTGCAAAATGTGTCTAATGAGATAGGAGGGAATGGTTGAAGATGAATTGTCTGTAAGGGAATCCGATGAACATGACACGCTCTGGACGGCGGATTCCGCGGCATGTCGGATTTCCCTGTTTTCTCAAAGGCAAGAGGCTTTCACCCGCTTTCTTGTTCACCCGATTGATCCATGAAAGGAGGGCTTATGATGAAAGCATCTATAAGCTGCTTTGGTATGGGAAAAAGCGGCCGGTTGTGGGGCGTGGTACTGGCCCTATACTGCGGCCTGACGTTCATTTTTTTCCAATTTTTCCAACCGCCCGCCTTTGCGGCCGACGCGTCGGAGGAAGGACGTATCAACATCCACGAAGGCGGGAGTACGTACAAGGTCGCATATTTTCGCAATTACCCGCTGAGCACCAGCAATGAGAATATATACAGGGTGGTCATCGCCGTCCACGGCGCAGGAGACGGCGATTCAAAGGCCGAGCAGCAATACGACCGCATGAAAGCCAGCGCCTGCATGATTATGGAGACTGCCCCGGATTTGCGTTGGAGGAATCGGACTGCGGCGGATCCGGCATGTGCGCTGAACTCCACGCTGATCATGGCGCCCCATTTTCCGCAAACCAATGCGAATCTCGCACATTACGGCCTGGATAGATCCACTGGGCTTATATGGAGGAGTTCGCAGTGGAAGTTCGGCGGTCCTTCCGAGAACGCCGGGGGCGTGAGCTCATACGACGTGATGGATCGGATCATTGAGCACATCGCGACCAGCGGCAATTTTCCCAACCTGGCGAAAATCGTCATCGCCGGGCACTCGGCCGGGGGCCAGTACGTAAACCGCTATGCCGCCTCCACCCGCATAGAACAGACCATTTCGGGGACCGGGGCCCAAATGAAGTACGTCATCGCGAACCCTTCTTCCTATGTCTACTTTACCGACGAGCGGGTATTCCCGGGGACCACGGAGGCCTTCGTGACGCCTGTGCCCGCCTTCTTCAACCTCTGCCCCGATCCCAACTGCTGCCCGGATGATCCGGGACTCTGTCCGATAACATACGACCATTACATTTACGGACTGGGCGGCAATCTGAACAATTACTGGCAGGAGGTCATGGACAACATCGGTATCGAGGGTGTGAAGCGCGCCTACAGGAACAAATCCGTGGCCTATCTGCTGGGGCGCCTGGACACGGATTCCTGTGATCGTTGGCTCGACAAATCCTGCGGCGCGCTCCTCGAAGGCCGTAATCGGCTGGAGCGGGGGCTCATCTATTTCAACTATATCGGGCACGCCCTGGGGGAATCAGTCTATGACAACCATTATCTGGCGACCATCGAAAATGCCGGCCACGGGAGCGATAGGGCCTGGAAGTCCAACGTGGGCCGCCGGCACATTTTTGACAGTACGCTCCTCCCGGAATCCCCGGAGATTCTGTCGCCCGGGGAGAAGGATTTGTCGCATCCGGGAATCGAGGGATTTCCGGATCATACCTACACATGGTATGCGATTCCAGGGGCCAACAACTACCGCATTCGGGTGACGGACACCGGCGGCGGCGGGTCTTTTACGCGGGAGTTCTCTCCTGCCGATTCGGGATGCCCGCACGGGGGATTGTGTTCAAAAAGGATCACCAGGGAAGTCCATGAAGGGACCTGGACGGTTTCGGCCCGGGTGGCATCGACATGGTTGGAAAGCGACCCGGCCGCGTTTGAAGTCCGGGCGCCCGACGCCACGACGCTTCGATCCCCCGGAGGGACTGTGGCCGATCATACCCCGACATTCGAGTGGGACGCCTCGGAAGGGGCTGAGAGATACCAGCTGGTGGTTTTTAACGCCTCCGGTATCAACTACATCCGTTGGTATTCTCCGTTGGACGCCAGTTGCGACTGCGGCGGCGGAAGCCCCACCTGCGTCACGGCATCTCCGAATATCTTGAATAACGGCGACCACTGGTGGTCGGTGCGGGCGGTCAATGCCCAGGGGGGAGGCCCCTGGAGCCCGCCCGCAAAATTCACGGTGGAAACGCCGGCAACTCCGCCGAACGACACGTACTTGATCAAAGTGCGATCAAGCGGCAAGTGCCTGGAGCTGGACAGGCGGACAGGCTCCAACGCTGAACTGCAGAGCTGCGTAGGCTCGTCCAGGCAGCAGTGGGAGATCACCACCTCCGGGACGTATTCCACCATCAAGCGTGGTGGGAAATGCCTGGAGGCCGACGATGCTGGCGGAAGCGACACCACCAACGGCGGGAATGTCCAGGTGGCCAATTGCATTTCGTCGATCGCGGACAACGACCATCAGGAGTGGCGCATTGAACGGGCGCAGGACGGGTATTACCGGCTGAAAGTGCGGAGCAGCGGCAAGTGCCTCGACGCGGACAACTACGACAACAGGGACATGAAGGACTGCGGAAATGTCCAAATCTGGGACTGCAAGGACCCGCTCACCCGCAACACCGACAACCAGGAATGGCGCATTGAACCCATTGTTCCGGAAAGCGTGGGCGTTGACAAAGAATTCCGGCATCCTCGGAGGAGCATGATGTTTCCCGTGCCGGACATCAAGGCAAACGGTTCGGACAGAAAAGTCGAGGTCAGCCGCTCCGGGTCATTGACGGTGTCCCTGGCTCTTGAAAACGGCGTTACGATCGGCCCGCAAGCGGACTATTGGCTGTTTCTCCAGTCTTCAGCAGGGTTCGCATTTCTCTCTCTTTCGGGATGGTCCGTGATTCCTTGCCCCATTTATCAGGGGATGCTTGTAAACCTCTCCCATATTGATTTGCCCGTGTCGCTTTCAGGCATTCCTCAAGGCACCTATTGGCTCTACTTTGCCGTGGATACAAATCGGGACGGGTTTCTCTCCCTCAATCAATTGTACCTGGACGGCGTGCAGGTGGTTGTTACCCCGTAGGGAAAGGAAGGCCCGGTCTCAAATGAGACCGGGCCTCAAAAGACGGCTTCCTCAAAAACCTCCCCGTGATTTCTTGACCTTTTCACAAACCTTTTTGGTTCTTCCGGAAAATGGATACCCAACGGTTCCAAAATAAAGCTTCCCTCGGTTTTGGTGTACTTATATTCTGAAAAAGGAAATGAGAAATCGTGGCATTCTGATGTCTGGTGGTTCACGCGGTCATTCCGGCGAAGGCCAGAATCCAGTAGTTCCAAATATTCTGGATGCGCCCGTATCAAGTAGGGGGCA
>CAYVUX010000466.1:0-3513 GCA_964455075.1 uncultured Desulfobacteraceae bacterium
ACATTGATATCTCCTATCTCAACATCCGGGGAACGTTTTACTATCTTTGCAGCATTCTGGACGGATACAGCCGCTTTATCGTACATTGGGAGATCCGCGAATCCATGACGGAAAGGGATGTGGAGATCACCCTTCAGCGGGCCAGGCGGCTTGTGGAGGAGTTTGTACATCATTACAATACGACGCGTCTTCATTCTGCTATCGGATACATTGCTCCTGCGGACAAGCTCAACGGCCGGGAAGGAGAAATCTTTGCCGAAAGGGACCGGAAACTTCACGAAGCCCGGGAAGCCCGAAGGAGAAGACGTCAAAGCCAAAAAGCTAATTGTCAAAGAGCAGCTGTCGGATCCTGCATATCGTGATCCGTCAGTGAGGACATTTTAACCCGCCGGTGGAAGGCAATCTTTGATTGCCTGACTGAGGCGGAAGCCAAGCGAAGCGCGGCAGGAAAGACCTCATACCCCTGCTTGATGTCCCTGCCGATGGAGTCTCCGATGGACCAGAACAGTAGCTTATTTTTGAATCGGAAAATTCCATTTCACGCTGAACCAGGACATCACCTCTTATTTCCGGCCGGGGTTTGGCGATCCCCACCCCGTACTCCGGCGCGACAGACCTCGTTCATCCTTAATTGTATGCGTTATCCTGGTCCTATTCTGCACCGCCTGCATGAAAGGCACACGGGTACACTTTAAGATATAGCATCTGGTGTCCCCCCCCTTTTTTTCTTCCTTATGCGTTTTCAAGTAGAAAAGCAATTTGTTGAACCATGAAAAGGATTGGGAACCCTCCCGACAGAGGCAAGGGTGGAGGAAGAGATCCGGGCGCCGGCCCGTTCTCAACCAGCTGCTGGTTGATGGCGAGATCGGCTGTGCAAGAAACGGGAGGGGCTGCGGGGGGATGGAGGGGCAACGAGCCCCCGGGAAAGAATATATATTGACAACGTTTCATGTTTGTGCTATACGCATCCTGCATTATGAAACAGAGGTTGTCTATGATCAAACATTAGGCCTGCGTCATCCCTATCCGTTGCCCACCCTTTCGAGGGGAATGTAAATGATTAGAGAAGAGCAGATCGGCCTGCGCATCAGGAAACTGAGGATCGAGCGCAATCTCACCCAAGAAAAATTGGCCGAAGATGCCGGCCTGACCAAGGGATACCTGTCCAAGATCGAGAACTCAAAGAATTCACCCCCTGTTTCCACTCTCCTCAGTCTGGCAAAGGCCATGGGGGTGGACATCAACGCCATCTTTTCTGAACACGAGTCCACCACCAGGATCACGCATCTGAAGGTGGGGGAGCGTCAGGCCATTGCGCGAAACGGCACGGCGTTCGGATATTCATACGAGCCCCTGGCGGCGAAATTTCCAAACAGACGAATGGAGCCCTATATCCTGACGTTTCCGGTGGGTGTAGAGGCGAAGACCCCCTTTCAGCACAAAGGAGAGGAGTTTGTGCTCGTTCTCAAAGGGACCATGAGGTTCATCTTTGAGGACAAGGAGTTCGTGGTGGAGGAGGGGGATTCCATTTATTTCGATGCCAGCGTTCCACACCATGGCGTGTGTGAAGGGAAGGAGACCGTTACATGTGTCATGGTCATCTACCCGGAGGACTGACACGGGACCCATTTGAAAACCGAAACGTCTTCGGACCGGCGTCACATTTTGGCTCCACGGGGGTCTTGACCGACAAGACGCCGGAAATGGGCTTCTTTCCGTTCCGTGAAGTTTCCTGAAAGAAAGATTGTGTTTTCTTTTGATGTATGATTTAAGATCCATAATAGGTCACGGAGATTCCTTGACCCTTTCAAAGGGAGAGGATGGGTCATGGCGCGGAGGCCGACCCTAAAAGTACCTCGGCAGAGGATTGGGGAATTGAAGAATTCGCCACGCAGTTACGAAAGGACCGGCATCCTCTATGAGCAGATGCAGCAGTTCAAGGAACTGCTTTTCGGTCTATCATCAAAGTTTATCCACCTGCCGTCGGAGGCCGTGGACCTGGAAATCGAAAGGGCCCTGAAACTCATCGGGGAGTTCTGGGGGTTCGGACGGATCACGCTGGCGGAATTGTCGGAATCCGAGAAGGAACTCAAGATCATCCAGTCCTACACCGCTCCGGGAGTCGTGGAGCCGCCTATAAGCAAGATTGACGAAAGCATTCCCTGGGTCATGGGTGAAATAAACCGGGGGCAAATGGCCAAACTAGGCCGGCTGCCGGACGACTTGCCGGAGAAGGCGTACGTCGACAGGCAATACTTCGTCCGGGAAGGGGTCCGGTCCGCCCTCGGCTTGCCTTTCAGGGTTGGCCGGGTCATTCAGGGGGGATTCTTCTTTGCCTCGCTTCATGCCGAATACCGCTGGACCGACAATCTTGTAAGGGAGCTGCAGCACCTTGGAGAGATCATCGCCAGCGCGTTGGCACGCAAGAAATCCGCCCTACAGATCGATGAACTGCTGAGGTTCAATCAACTTCTGTCTGACATTTCGGCAACTTATATCAACCTTCCCGCCGACCAGGTCGAGCAGGCCATAAGAAACGGTCTTCAGCGCGTGGGCGAATTCCTCGGGATCGACAGATGCCTGCTGTACGAATTCCTGGAAGAAAAGGACGTGTTTCATCCCACCTTTTTCTGGTGGCCCAAAAAGGACGACGATTTCTGCCTCTGGGTCAATGAATGGAAAGACAGTCACCTGCATCTGGTTTACGAGTCCACCCGGTATCTCAAGGAGAAATGGAAGAGAGGGGAGATCGTTCAATTCACGCACATCGAGGAGCTTCCTGAAGAGGCGGAAAGACTCAAGGAATTGTACCGAAAGTATCAGCTCAAGTCTCTCGTATCCATTCCCATCTCGGTGGCCGGATCTGTTGTGGGGGCCATCAGCATTGCTACGGTGCGTGAACATCGACGGTGGTCGAATCAACTGATTTCACGCCTTCGGCTCATGGGGGAGATACTGGCAAACGCCATGATGCGGAAGGGGGCGGATGAAAGGCTCCATGACGCGTTTTCCGAGATAAAGCACCTGAAGGAGCGAATAGAAGCAGACTACATGTATCTGCGAGAGGAAATCAAGCTGGAACACAACTTCGAAGAAATTGTCGGTCAAAGCGATGCGCTCAAATACGTGCTTTTCAAGGCGGAACAGGTAGCTCCCACCGATTCCACGGTTCTTCTTCTGGGCGAGACCGGCACCGGAAAAGAGCTGATAGCCAGGGCCATTCACAACGCCAGCGAGAGAAAGGACCGGCCGCTGGTCAAAGTGGACTGTTCGGCCTTGCCCCCGAATCTCATTGAAAGCGAATTATTCGGCCATGAGAAGGGCGCTTTTACGGGGGCCGCCGGCCGACGTGCGGGCCGTTTCGAGCTGGCGGATGGCGCCACCCTGTTCCTGGATGAGATCGGGGAACTGCCGCTGGAGTTGCAGCCAAAACTGCTGCGCGTCATTGCTGACGGGGAATTTGAAAGGGTTGGAGGAGAGCGCACCCTCCGCACCGACGTCCGTATTATCGCC
>CAYVUX010000467.1:0-3501 GCA_964455075.1 uncultured Desulfobacteraceae bacterium
CTGATGATGAAGTAGAACGTGACATCCGATGCCAGGGACTTGAAAGATGACACCTCGACGTGAGAAGGAATGGAGATCACCCCGGCCCGCGCCAGAGGTGCGATCCCCTCTTTCCAGCCCCCGGAGTGGAGCAACCTCTTTTACCAGCCCGCCACCTCGCAGTCAACTTGGACACAAGACTCTGTGGGCCCCGCCGCCTGCATGCGAATTGGTCCCTCTTCCTCCTTGGGGATTCCCGGTTCCCGGATCCCTGGCTGCTCCAATTCTGAGACAAAAATCCCGGAAGTATGATAAGATGATTTTCCGTTAGAACCTCGCATTCAAATGCTCGCCACATCGAAAGCTTTGTCAAAAGGAGGTTGTCATGGCCGGATTTCTTTTCGGTACCGATCGCAGTCACGCACAGCTCTCGATTCGGATCGCCCTGGGGATAGTCATTCTTCCTCACGGCTGCCAAAAAGTCCTGGGCCTCTTCGGGGGGCCGGGCTTTGGCAAGACCCTCGAGATATTCTCGGGCATGGGATTCCCGGCCTGGTCCACCGCCCTTCTCATGCTCACGGAAACTGTGGGAGCTCTCCTTTTGATCGTCGGATTTTTTACCCGTCTCTGGGCGGCCGCCATAGGAACGGCCATC
Organism: uncultured Desulfobacteraceae bacterium; assembly: GCA_964455075.1. GTDB lineage: Bacteria > Desulfobacterota > DSM-4660 > Desulfatiglandales > Desulfatiglandaceae > CAYVUX01. The sequence goes on from CAYVUX010000467.1 coordinate 635, forward strand.
ACCATATGCATGTTCATGAACCACGTTCAGCACGGGTTCTTCATGAACTGGTACGGACAGCAAAAGGGAGAGGGGTTTGAATTTCACATCCTCGTTTTGGGGATCTGCCTTGCCCTGGTGATTAGAGGAGGCGGGGCGCTTTCCGTGGACAGGCAACTGGCCCGGGCCTGACGATCGATCGAAACCGCGGCCCGGCCTGGGTCCGTTGTTCGGGGCGTATCTCGGGGCATCCACCAACTTCAGCCGCAACCACAACGTCTTCATTGCCGTAAAAGGCCCGGGCACCGGAAAGGTGAAGATCACGCTCCTTTCGTCGGACCCCCATGCCAAGAAAGCGGCCTTTGTTTTCAACCCAAGCACGTCGGACATCAAGAGCAAGGTGGGTTTAAACAGCACGGTATCTTTCGGCATGAATTTCAGCCCGAGCAACTGGATCCGGGCGATGCTTTGTGCGGCCGGGTCGACAAGTCCGTAAAACAGGGATGGATGTCCGGGCCCACTCGAGGCGAGGGTTTAGTGTCCCGGGCCCTTGTTAAACTTCCTGCTTTGTAGGGATTCCTCCAACACGCGAATGTGGCGGTTTTCTTCCTCAACGATCCGGTCGATCCCTTTTGAGACATTGGCGTCTCCGACGAAGGCGCTGAGCATCTTATAGAATAGGACCGTATCCTTTTCAAATTCGATCGAAAGTTCAAGAAGGCTATGGAGGTCCTCCACCCTTGAAAAATCGGCATCCTGGATGGAAAAGGCCTGGTCTCCCAAGACGCTGTGAAGGATATCACGACCCATTTTCTCCAGCATCGGGTCTTCTCTTTCCGATCCCGCCTTTTCCCTCATCTCCATAAACCACTGGGCATGTTGAGCCTCCTCGTCCGCCAGCCGCTGGAACATCGATGCCAGAGAAGGATCCCGGACCTGTTTTTGGACCTTCGTGTAAACATTTTCTCCGTTTTTTTCAATACGAACTGCAAGGTCGATGATTTCTTTGAGCGTAAACAAGGCATGACTCCGATCTGTCAGGCGAGGGCCGGATAGAACACATCGTACGCCAGCACGTCCTCCTCGATATCATGGGGCTGGTGGAGAACCCCCTTGGGAATCCTCACAAACGCCCCCTCCACCATGGGCACGTCCCCCACGCCGTCGATCCATATCTTTGCCCTGCCCTTCAAGACGTAGATGATGTCATCGGAGTGTTCGTGGACATGTTTTTCCACCTCCGTCCCCACCGGCAAGCGCACCAAGAGACAGGTGAGATCCGAACCTTCGTCCCTCTTGGACAAAAGGTATCCCACCCTGGCCGCTGCCAGCTGGGGGTGCTGCTCCCATTTGAGTTCGTCCGGTTGAATGATCTTGGGCTTTTCCATTCGGAAGGCTCCTTCTCCTTTTGCTATTCCGTGCAGAGGGACCCCTGGGAGACCGTAAGAATCCCGTTGAGCGTGGTGACCCACGGGTTATCCCCGCCCACGAAAAGACCCGATGTGCCGGGGAACATGAAGTTCGGCGAATATCCCCCTCGCAAGGTGAGCGTTTTGCTGTAGCCCATGTGCACGTCTTCGTCATAGACTCCACGGGAGAGCACCAGCACATCCCCGTAAGCGGCCTCCCCAAGAGTGTGCTGGATGGTCCGGCAGGGCGTGTGGGCCATGGAACAATCGTTACCCGTGTCGTCCCCTCCAAGGCCCACGTAGCGGTGGGGATGGAACTCGTCCGCTCCGATGTCGCAGCCCGTCTCCTCGCCGTAGCCGGGGCGGCGCTCCCCTTCGAAATCAAGGTACGGAGCCGAGCGCATGTAGATGGTTCCAGAAGGCCACAGGTAAACCCAGCTCCCGCACCGTCCTGCATCAATCATGGGCGAGGCCCCCGCCAGGCGGTAGTCCTGGTGGTCCGGATCCGCGAGCTGCGGATCTTCGTTGCGGTTGCCGTCGCCGTCGGTATACGTGCCTCCACTGTTGTGCACATCTCCCACGTCGGAATAGGAAACGTTCAGGTCCACGGTTGAATCGTCCGGGTCATCGTCCTCATGGAGGTAGATGTCCCCGCCGGTGTCAGCGCTGTTGCCCCACAGGATGGTGTTAAAAATATTGATATCCGTGGTCCCGGCCGAACCAGCCCCCGCATAGACCCCGCCGCCTTTCGAAGCGTCATTCTGATAAAAAGTGTTGTTGGTTAGGGTGGCGAGGCTTTCCCCCCCTCCGCTCCCGCCGCCTGCCATGGCACAGATTCCTCCGCCGTTGGTTGAGGCCTCGCCGTACAGGAAGTAATTGTTCGTGAGATAGGATTCTACTGTACCGGAGCTCATGCCGTACAGGAACAATCCGCCCCCGTTGTCTCCGGCATAAGGAGACCAGATGACGTTCCCGTGCATGACCGCGTAGAGTCGGTTCCCCGAGCCCGTTGCCAAAAAGTAGACCGCGCCTCCGTTGTACGCCGCGTTCTGGGTGAAGCTGTTCTCGACCAGGTCCAGGTCCACGTAGCCGCCGCTGCCGGAAGCCCCGGCATACAAAGCGCCCCCGAGCATTCCCGCGACGCCGTGGAAGGTGTCCTGTTTGAAGGCGGCGGTCATCTCGTCAGAGCCCGCCTTGAGGTACACATCCCCGCCCGAATCTGTTGCGGTGCTGTCAAAGTAGTTTCCACGACTGGAGAGGGTCAAGGGACTGTGATCGCCGAACGCATAGATCCCGCCTCCCTTTTCGCCTGCATGGCAGGCGGAGAAATCGTTGTCCGCGAGATCCGCGTGGATGAATCCTCCGAACCGGGTCTGAAGCCAGAGCCCGCCCCCGTTTCTTCCGGCCTGGTTAAACATGAGGAGGTTCTCTTTCATATTCAGGGTTAGGGACCCGTCATCCGCCGCCACCCAAACCGCC